>DATKSK010000010.1 GCA_035531755.1 Acidimicrobiales bacterium
GCCCGTGTGCCGCCTCACCGAATCGGACGCAGCCGTCGGGCGGTTCCCGCGCGGCTACCGTGTCGCCGACCACCGTGCCCCATGCTGTCGGGGCGTCGGAAGGCCAATGGTGCGAACGTCGCCCTGAGCCCGGTCCTCGTCGCCCCGCATGCCGGGAGCGCCGGCGCCGTGTCGGGTCAGGCGGTCGAGCGGGCCCGGGACTGCCACGACCCGAGATCGTCGGACGGGAACGGGTCCAGCGCCCGCGCCGAGAGGGGCACGCCGAACAGGTACCCCTGGGCCAGGAAGCACCCGAGGTTCCGGAGCTGGGTGACCTGGGCCTGGCGCTCGACGCCCTCGGCGATCACCGACAGGCCCAGGGAGTCGCCGAGCGCGATGATGGCCCGGACGATGGCGAGGTCGTTCGGCGCATTGAGCTCGAGCTCCTCGACGAAGCTTCGGTCGATCTTCAGCGTCTCGACGGGCAGCCGCTTCAGGTAACTGAGCGAGGAGTAGCCCGTCCCGAAGTCGTCGATCTCCAGATGCAGGCCGACCGATCGCAGGTGGCGCAGCAGCTCGGCGGTGGACTCGTTCTGGCCCATCAGGGTGCTCTCGGTGATCTCGAGCCACAGCTTGTCGGGGTCGAGTCCCGAGTCGACCAACGCCGAGGTGACATGGCGGGGGAAGCCCGGATCGGCGAATTGCCGGGCCGAGACGTTGACCGAGATGTTCAGCCGGGCCTCCTCCTGGCCCGCTGCGTTCCGGCGGGTGTTCCATACCGCCGTCTGACGACAGGCCTCGTGGAGCACCCACTCGCCGAGCTGGACGATCAGCCCGCTCTCCTCGGCGAGCGGGACGAACTCACCGGGGAGCAGGAGCCCACGGGTGGGGTGGCGCCAGCGGACGAGCGCCTCCATGCCGACCATGGTCTCCGTGTGCAGATCGACGCAGGGCTGGTAGTGCAGTTCGAGCTCGTCGCGTTCGAGGGCGCGGTGCAGCTCGTTGGAGATCCGCAGCCGCCGGATCGTCCCCCCCTCCTCCTCGCGGCGGTAGACCTCGATCCGCCCGGACCCGAGCTTCTTGGCGCGGTACATGGCGACGTCCGCGGCACGCAGCAGGTCGGCCCCCTGCCCGGTGCCGCTCTCCGACAGCGCGATGCCGACGCTGGCGGACACGAAGAACTCCGTGTCGTCCAGCAACAGCGGCGTCTGCAAGGCCTCGACAAGGCGCTCGGCGATGTCGTAGGCCTGGCCCTTGTCCTCCACCTCCGACAGCACCGTGAACTCGTCGCCGCCGAAGCGCGCCAACGTGTCGCTGCCCCGCAGTGCGTGGGCCAGGCGACGCGCCACCTGCTGCAGGATGCGGTCGCCGCTGTCGTGCCCGAGGCTGTCGTTGACGAGCTTGAACCGGTCCAGGTCGAGGAACATCACCGCGACCTGGTGGTTGTCGCGCCGGGCGCGGCGCAGGGCCAGCTCCAGGCGGTCCGTGAACAGGACGCGGTTGGGCAGTCCCGTCAGGGAGTCGTGCACGGCCGCGTGCGCCAGCTGTTCTCGCAGGTCTCGCCGTTCGGTGACGTCCTCGAACTGGCTGATCAGGTACAGGGCCTCGCCCTTTTCGTTGTACACGCACGACGCGCTGGCGTCGATCCACAGCTCGTGGCCGTCGGCGTGGGTCACCCGCCGTTCGAGCTGGAAGTCCCGCGCCTCCCCGTCGGCCACCAATTGCATTGCTTCGATCGCCCCCTCGCGGTCGTCGGGGTGGACGAGGTCGAGCACGCTCATGCCCGTGAGCTCGTCGGCGGCGCGGCCGAGGATCCGCCCCAGGGCCGTGTTGGCACGCAGGATCCGCCCCTCGAGGTCGACCGCCGCCATCCCGCTCGGTGCGTTCTCGAAGGCTGATCGCATGCTCTCGTGGGCTTCGCGCGCCGCCTCCTCGGCCGCCTTGCGCGCCGTGATGTCATGGAGGTTGCCGACGAACCCCGACACGTCCTCGTCGTGCAGGCGGTCGGAGATCTTCGTGTCGAACCAGTGCCACTCGCCGGTGGCGTCCCGCATGCGCAACTCGGTCTCGAGGACGGCCGACGGGTCGGCCGTGTCCCCGAAGGCCTCGGGCCACCGCCGGGCGATCTCGACCAGGTCGTCAGGGTGGATGATCTCCTTCAGCGGGACCGGCGTATCCATGGGGTACCCGAGGATCCGCTCGAACGCCGGACTCACGTACAGGGGAAGGCCGTCGAAGTCGCCCACGGCGATGATGTCGCCGGAGTTCTCCACCAGGGTCCGGAAGCGCGCCTCGCGCTGGCGCAGCTCACCCTGGCTCTCCCGCAGGTCGTGCTCGATGCCGTCGCGGTCCCTGATGAAGCGCTCCAGGAGTTTGACGGCGAGGAGGATCCCGACGGCGGAGAGCCCCGCCAGGCCGTTCACATGGTCGGGCTGGATCAGGCTGGGCGCGGTGCCGGTGGCGATCGCCAGCTGGCCCAGGCCGATGTAGACGGCGCTGCAGATGAGCGCCGGTGTGGCGGCCGCGGGGCCCGAGACCTCCATGGCGTCGGCCGCCCCGAAGACGAAGCCGATGGCGAGCACGGGGCCCCAGCCCGTGCTGTAGCTGACCGCGCCGATGACCGCCATCATCACCCCGACCCGGCCGTAGAGGGCCGGGCCGCGGTGCGGCGCGGGCCAGGCCACGGCGGCGAGGATCGCGACGGCCTGCCCCACGAGGACCAGCGCGACGATCACCCAGTAGGGGAGCTGCGCCGTCAGGTGCAGGGCCCGGAACAGGCACATGACGGCGGCCACGGGCGGCCCGGCAAGGACGGAGGGGCTCGTGGTGACGTCCACGAGCCGCGCCCGGATCGAGGGCGGCGTCTCTCCCGGAACGGGAATTTCCTGGTCCACACTGTGAAATCGGCGTGGGCGCCGAATCCCTTGAGGATCCCGGCCCGGGTCCCGGGCCCGGCGGGTCAGCTGTGGACGGCGCCCATCCGGTCGCGGACGGCGCGGGCCGCCTTCTTGGCCTCGTACATGGCCTCGTCGGCCTGGCGGACGAGCTTCATGGGGTCGGTGTCGGAGTCGCACTGCGCCAGGGCGATGCCCACGCTGGCGACGAGCGGGACCACGAAGTCCTGCACGGGGATCGAGCGCTGGGCCACGCTCTGGCGGATCCGCTCCGCCACGGCGTCGCCGTCGCAGCTGTGGTCGTGGCACAGCACGACGAGGAACTCGTCGCCGCCGAGACGGCCGACCACGTCACACTCGCCGGTGGCCTCCATGAGGGCCACGCCGGTGCTGAGGATGGCGGTGTCGCCGACCTCGTGCCCGTAGGTGTCGTTGAGGGGCTTCAGCCCGTCGAGGTCGATGAACAGGACGGCCACGGTCTCGCCCTGGTCGCGGCGCCGGCTCACGTCCGTCGCCAGGTAGTCGAGCACGGCGGAACGGTTGAGCAGGCCGGTCAGCGGGTCGTGGGTGGCCGCCTCGTGCAGCTGCTTGCGCTGGGCCTCGCGCTCGCGGATCCGGGCGGACAGCGTGTCCACCGAGGCCTGCAGTGCCCGACCCGTCCGGCCCGGCAGCGGGGTGAGCATCTCGAGGTGCGACAGGTCTTCGGCCGCCAGGGCGACGGCCTGGGCTTCGACGGCCTTCAGGGTCGACGTCATGTCGTTGAAGGCCGCCGTGGTCGTCACCACCTCCTTGGGCCCGGTCTCGGGCAGGGGCGACACGTCGAAGTCGCCGGTGTGCACCTGGAGCGCCGTGGTGGCCAGCTTCTTGAGCGGCCGGGTGAGCACGCGGCCGGCCGCGATCACGCCGCCCACGCTGACGAGGGCCAGGGCCACCAGGAACAGCAGCTCGCCGACGAACCGGCTGGTGGCGTCGGCGGCCTGGACCAGTGCCGTCTCACGGAGGTCCTGGGACGCCGAGGTCACCAGCTTGTTGAGATCCGCGAGGAAGTGCAGGCCCGGCGCCATGGACTGCCCCGCGAACGTGGTGTTGTCCACGAAGGGCGCCGGCTGCCCGTTCAGGGCCACCGTCAGCCCCTGCTGGATGGTCCCTTCGAAGTGCCGGTCGGCGGGGCTCTGCTGGAGGACGTTCCACGCCGCCGCCGCCCGCGGGCTCAGGTGGCCGGCGAACTCGGTCGTGGCGACGTCGTACTGGCCGGCGGCCTGGATCAGCTCCTGCTTGGCGTCGGCGGGGCCGATGCCCTCGAGCACGAAGATGGCGCCATCGACCTCGTGGCCGCCGGAGAGGAACGCCTCGTACGCCTGGCGCAGCGCCGCCGCGTGCACCTCGAACGATCCGGGCGGCTGCCACGTGGAGATGTCCGCCAGCATGCGGTTGTAGTCCCGGTACCAGAGGTTGTCGACGTCCACCGACATCTTCACCGTGTACGCCCGGGCGTCGGTGAACGAGATGGTGTTGGCGGCCACCTTGGGGATCATCCGCTTCAGGCCGGCCACGTCCGCCCGCAGGATCGGCGTCGACGAGAACGTCGGGAAGCCGGCGATCTTGGCCGTGCCCTCGGCGATCTGGACCCGGTAGGGGACCGCCGGTTTGAGCAGGGTGTCGAGGAGGGGCTCGCTGATGCCGATCTGGGCGGCGTACGACACCGCCAGCATGGGCACCTCGAGCGGGTTCATCTGCGCCCGGGCGGCAGCCACGGTCTGGAGCTGGGCGGCGTCGCGCGCCACGACCTGCGCGTTCTGCCGGTAGGCCCAGCCTCCCGCGGCGCCCGACGCCGTCAGGATGCCCGTGGACAGGATGGGAAGCGCCACCACGAGGACGAGGATGAAGCGCACGCCCGGGCGCCACCGCGGCGCGCCCTCCTTCGGGGCGCGACCGTCGTGGCCGGGCCCCGGTCCGACGACCGGGCCCTCGTCGCCGCGCGGTGTGTCGCCGGCATGCGGGTTCTTACGTGTGCGCACCATGGCTCCGAGAGGTGTCGACATGCGTTGTCACCTTCTTGACCGGGGTCGAATCAGCCCAGGTCAGGGCGCTATGACGCCCGCGCGATCGATGGCGCCGGCCGCTCCGGCAGCACCAGCCGCCCGGGGACGTCGAGCTGGACGCCCATGGGCCGCAGCCGGCCGGGGCGCCCGAGGTAGAAGCCCTGCCCGAACCGGCACCCGAGTCCCCGCAGCGTGCGGTACTCCGCTTCGGTCTCGATCCCTTCAGCCACGATGGCGGCGTCATAGGCGTCGAGGCCGAACGTGAGCATGGCCGACCCGAGGGCACGACGGGCCGGGTCGGCGTCGATCCCCCGGGTCAGCGCGATGTCGAGCTTGATGATGTCGGGCCGGAGGTTGAGGATGTGGCGGAAGCTCGAGAACCCCGCGCCGGCGTCGTCGACGGCGAGCCGGACGCCGTGGGCACGCAATTCCTCGATGGTCGCCTGCAGCGCCCCGTAGTCGTCGACGCTGTCGTGCTCGGTGAGCTCGAGCACGATGCGCTCGGCCGGCGCCCCGGCCACGGCGGCCCGGAACTCCTGGGACATCAACGTGTCCGCTGAGGCGTTGAGCGACAGGTAGAGACCCGGAGGGAGCCGGTTCAGCTGCCCGAGCGCCGAGCGCAGGGCGGCCACCTCGAGCTCGACGCCCAGGCCGCACGCCTTGGCGTCGGCGAACCAGGCGTCGGGCGGGCGGGCGGGCGTCGTCTCGAAGCGTGTCAGCGCCTCGGCCCCCACCACCCCGCCCGAACCCAGGTCGACGATCGGCTGGAAGACGCTCTCGAAGTCCTCGTTGGCCACGGTGACACGTATCAGCTGCTGCCGGTGCTCCCGGAGCCGGGCGGCCTCCTCGACCTCGCGTTCGGCCGGCTCGGTGGGAGAGGTGGATCGCTCGATACCACCATTGGCGCGGTGGCGCGTGCGCGACAGCCGGCGCTTCCTCGCCAGGAAGAGATCACCACCACTGGCTGTTTTGGACGGTGCCATGGGGCGCCTGCTCACGCGTCGGTCCGCTCTTGGTCAGCGGCGCATCGGGACAGAGCCGGGCGCGTGCGGGCCCGGTACGTATCAGTCGGCTCGACCGGCCCGGAGCTTGAGGGCGGGCGGTCCCCGTGCGGTCGACCGGTCCCCCGTGCGGGAATCAGCCGATCGTGATCGCCAGCTGGCGCACCGCCGTGTTCCGGGTGGGGGCCGGGCCCGCCCGGTGATCACCCCCGTGGGCCGCGGCCGGGGACGTGATCGCCGTCACGGCGACGACGGCGCGCCGCAGCCCGGTCACGACCCGATCTCGGCGAGGGCGGGCACGATGCGCTCGCACACCGTCGTCGTGAAGGCCGTCGGGTCGCCGACCGGCACCAGCTCCACCGCGTCGACCCCGAGAGCGGCGTACTCGCCCATCAGGGCGACGAACCCGTCGACGTCGGCGAGGGGGTTGCCGAGGGCCAGGATCGTCCGGTCGATCGTCGCCGGGTCACGCCCCTCGGCGTCACAGTGCCGGGCCAACACGTCGAGCTTGTGGGCGATGTCGGCGGGCGCCGTGGCGAAGAGGTTGCAGGCATCCGCGTAGCGGGCCACGAGCCGCAGCGTCTTGCGCTCGCCGCTCCCCCCGACGAGCACGCGCGGGCGCGGCGAGCTCACCGGCGGCGGCGAGCAGATCGTCTCGGCGAGCCGGTAGTGCCGACCCTCGTAGGGGCCGTCGTCGTCGCTCCACATCTGCAGGCAGATCTGCAGGGTCTCCTCCAGGCGCTCGAAGCGCTCCGCCACCGGCGGGAATGCGACGCCGAGGCCGAGGTGCTCGCGCTCGTACCAGGCGGCGCCGATGCCGAGCTGGGCGCGACCCCCCGAGAGCACGTCGAGGGTAGTGACGGTCTTGGCCAGCAGGCCCGGATGCCGGTATGTCACCCCCGTGACGAGCAGCCCGAGGGTCATCGTGGCGGTGTGACCGGCGAGGAAGCCGAGCGACGTGTAGCCCTCCAGCATCGGGTCCTGGGCGGTCGCCATCATCTCCATCTGGAACCAGTGGTCCATCAAGGTGAACACCGACACGCCGCCGTCCTCGGCGATGCGGGCGGTGGCGGCGAGGGTGGGGCCGAGGGACTCGGGCGCCCCCGGCAGCGTGAAGTTCACGAAATGGATCCCGACGCGCATGGCTCGCCCTCCCGGCCGTGTGGGGCCCGTCTTGCGTGTGGGCCCATCTTGATCGTGGTCGCCCGAGGAGGGAAATCCGGGTGGGCCTCGGCGCGACGCCGGGACCGGTGGCGACGTCACGGTCGATGCGGGCCCTTGCCCGTCGTCGTGGCCGGCCCCGGGGCGCCGGGGTCGCAGGCGATCACCGCCGCCTGTTACGTTCCGCCTGCTCCCGGCGACGGAGCGCAGGCGGGGGGAAGTCATGACGTACGTGCTCATCCACGGGGGCGGCTCGACGGCGCGGTTCTGGGACCGCCTGGTGCCGCATGTCGACGGGCCGGTGCTGGCGGTCGACCTACCGGGCCGCCACGACAGGCCTGCGGACCTGGCGACCCTCACCGTCGACGACGAGGTGTCCTCGGTGCTGGCCGACGTCGCCGCTGCGGTGCCGGCCGGGCCCGTCGTCGTCGTGGCGCATTCGTCGGGGGGGCTCGTCGTGCCCGGCGTCGTGGCCGGACTCGGCGGGCGCGTGGCACACGTCGTGCTCAACGCCGCGCTGGTGCCCGCCGAGGGCGGGTGCGGGCTCGACTGCATGAAGCCCCACCACCGCGACGGCCTCGTGGCGTCGGTCGAGCGGGCCCGGCGCGACGGCACCGCCATCACGTTGCCCGGGCCCCCTGCCGATCCCGAGGCCTTCCGCACCGCCTACGGCGGGGACCCGCTCGACGACGGGTCGCTGGCGTTCATGGTCGACCCGGTACGCTGCGTCCCCGACACCGTGCACCACTACTTCCAGCCGGTCCGGTGGTCCATCGCCCGGGACGTCACCGTCACCTACGTCCTGAACGAGCGCGACCGCCCGATCCCCCCGGCGTTGCAGGAGGAGATGCTCACCCACCTCCCCCGTCCCCCGGAGGTCGTCCGCCTCGCCTGCGGGCACCTGCCCGCGGTGACCGACCCCGCGTCGTTCGCACGGGTCCTTGCCGCCGCCACCGCCGGCCGGGTCTAGCCGCGCTGCGGCAACCGGCGGCGGCACCCCCTCTCCCCGGGCCGGGTGCACGTCCCCGGACCCCAGCCCCTGCCGGAAGCGCCGCATCTGGTGGCCAGGAGGCCCCCCGCCCTTCACGCTCGGTGACCCCCTCCCGTCGCCCTGCGACCGTGCGCGCGCACGTCGACGCGCCGCGGGCACCACACCGCGGCCGTGATGCGCACGCAGTGCGCGCGAGGTACAGCCGTGTCCGTCGCGCGCCGATGACTTCGGGATGCAAGACGAGCGCAGTCGCCACGACGAGTCAGTGCGGCCCGCCGACGTCGCGCCGCCGGGGCGCATCCGGCCACTGGCCTACGCCGTGCCGATGCTGGTCGTGTTCGTCACGACCGTCATCGTGCTGGCGGTGAAGGCCGGCGCCGACGCCGCCATGCTCACCACGCTGTTCGCCGTCACACTGGGCGGCACGGCACTGGGCCTGTGGGGCACCGCCATGGCGGTCCGGGAGATCGACGGCCATCGCGAGCCTGTCGTCGACCGCGGCCTGGCCGAGCAGCCCTCCACACGGTCGTCCTGAGCGCCGGGGGCCCGACACCGGCGCCTCAGCGGGCGCCGGCTGTCACCGCCTGTGCCCAGGTGTAGACGTAGTACGCGGGATTGCCGGTGATCACCGCGAACAGCTCGGTGTCGCTCATCCACGGCGACGCCGCCGGCGGTGCCGCCTCTCCCGCGCCCATCACGAGCGTCGCCCCCCCGAGCTGTGCCGCGTCGAAGCCGAGAATGTTGTCGCGGTGCCCCCAGCACCCGCCCCCGCCGCTTCCGCAGGCCACGTTCCCGGACCCGGGGCCGTCGTCGTACATCCAGCCGTAGTTCGACCCCAGCGCGCCGGCGTTCTCGCCCCAGTTCGACGCCCACCGCAGGATGCCGACCCCGGGGGGGACGGCACCGGGGGACGGGTCGGTGTTGGCCTGCGCGGCGGCCTGGGCGTCCTGGTTGAACTCGCTCACCAACCCGACCGCGGGGGGCAGGCCCCGGTCGACCCGCTCGATGTCGGTCAGGACGAACAGCTGCTCGGCCGGGGTCAGGGTGGCGTAGTCGCCGGGCAGCGTCATGGGCCCGATGCCTTCGGCTGCGCGGGCCGAGTCCGTGGCCTGCAGGGTGGAGGCGACGCACAGGGCGGACATGGCCCCGTCGGCCAGGCAGATGCTCTCGAACTGCGGGCTCGGCGGCAGGCTGGCGGCGGGATTGGCCGGCGGCACGATGCCCACGGTGGGGGCCGCCGGTGGCGGGGAGGGCGTCGGTGGGGCCGGCTTCGGTGGGGCCGGCCGGGGCGCGGCCGGGGCGGGGGCCGGGGCCGTCCGGGGGGTCGGGGCGGCGGCGACGGCCGCGATCGGGGGCGACGGCAGGGTCGTCGGCGTGGGAGGCGGGGGCGGTGCGGGGGCCGTCGTCGTGGTGGTCGACGCGGCCTCTTCCTCGAGGATGCGCCGCATCGCCACCAAGGGCGACTCGGTGCGCGACGCGGTCGAGGTGTGGCCGTCGTGGTGAAGGTGCTTGCTGCCCGCCGCCGCCACCGTCGCGGGCCCCGCCGTCGCCGCCAGGATCGACGCCCCCGGCAGCCCCACCATGAGGCCGAAGCGCGCGATCGTCCGGCTGGCGGGGCGACGGGAAGTGCGTCGCGCCGAGCGGATCTCGTCGGTGTACACGGGTTCGCCGGTCATGGTCCGTTCGGGTCCTACAGGCGGATGACGACCGCGCGGCATCGCGACGCGTGACGGTGGTTCTCGTGCTCCTCCGCTCGCTCTGCCGCCCGGCAAAGCACCCACCACTGACGGTAGTGAGTTCCGCGCGACGGTGCCAGTCATCTCGGCGGACACCCCTGCCACCTGGGGTGGAGGGTGTTTCGCCACGACAACGAGTGGCTCGGCCGGCCCCGCGGACCGCCGCCATGGTGGCCCGGGGCGGGCCGCCCCGGGCACACTGGGGCCGTGGCGGCCAGGACGAGCGCAGGCCTCCTGCTCTACCGGGTGGGCGGGGGCGGGATCGAGGTCATGCTCGTCCACCCGGGCGGGCCGTTCTGGGCGCGCAGGGACGCCGGCGCGTGGTCGGTCCCCAAGGGCGAGTACGCACCGGGCGAGGACCCCAGGGCCTGCGCCGAGCGCGAGTTCGCGGAGGAGCTCGGGCGGCGCGCGCCGGAGGGTCCCCGCACCGACCTCGGAGAGGTCCGCCAGGCCGGCGGCAAGCGGGTGCGCGCCTGGGCGGTGCACGGCGACTTCGACGCCACCGCCGTGACCAGCAACCTGGTCGACGTGGAGTGGCCGCCGCAGTCGGGTGAGCGGCGCACCTTCCCCGAGGTCGACCGGGCCGCCTGGTTCCCGCTCGCCGTGGCCCGCACCAGGCTCCTGGCCGGACAGCTGCCGTTGCTCGACCGGCTCGAGCTCGCCCTGGCATCCCCGGCGGCCGCCCTCGGTGACGGCGGCGGCGGGACTCGCGGCGGCGAGAGCGGCGGCGGACCTGGTTCCTAGGGGATGCCGCCGTCGACGCGCAGCACGGTGCCGGTCGTGAAGCTCGAGGCGTCGCTGGCGAAGTACAGGACCGTCCCGACCACCTCGTCGGGCTGCCCGCCGCGCTGCAGCGCGTGACGCATGGCGCCCTGGGCGAAGGCGTCCATGTCCCACGCCTTGGTCACGTCGGTGAGGAACGGGCCCGCCATGATGCAGTTGACGCGCACCGTCGGGCCCAGCGCGCGGGCGAACCCCACCGTGAGCGTGTTCACCCCGGCCTTGGCGGCGGCGTAGGGGAGGATCTCGGGGGTGGGCCGGACCGAGCCCACGCTGCTGACGTTGATCACCGAGCCGCCGCCGTCGCGGACCATGCGGCTGCCGACCAGCGCCGTCAGGCGGAAGACACCCTTCAGGTTGAGGTTCACCACCTTGTCCCACATGGCCTCGGTCACCTCGGTGACGTCGCCGTAGAGCAGCGACATCCCGGCGTTGTTCACGAGCACGTCCACGCGCCCGAAGGCGTCGTACGCCGCGTCCGCCAGGGACTCGAGCTCGTCCCAGATCCCCACGTTGCACGCCACGGCGAGCGCCCGGCGGCCCATCGCCTCCACGTCGGCGGCTGCCGCCCGGCAGGCGTCGAGCTTGCGGCTGGCGATGACGACGTCGGCGCCCGCGGCGGACAGGCCGAGCACCATGGCTCGCCCGAGCCCCCGGCTCCCGCCCGTCACCAGCGCCACCTTGCCGGTGAGGTCGAAGCGCGCCGCCGGTGATGGCGACGCCGGCGCCGGCGCCGGGCGCGACGTCGGCGTCGGGCGTGACGGCGGTGTCGGCGCCGGGCCCGCCATCACAGCGTGGTGGTGCCGGCGAGCTCGGCGGCGCGCTCGGCCAGGCTGAGCACGACGTCGCCGAACGCCTCCATCTTCGGGTTGTCGGCGCGTCCCTGGACGACGCGCGCGTATCCCGCCTCGAGGACGACGGCGAGCTTGAAGCGGGCCAGGATGACGTAGTAGTCGATCTCGTCCACGGAGCGCCCGCTCGTGCGGGCGTAGTACTCCAGCAGCTCGGCGCGCGACGGCATGCCGGTGTAGTCGACGTAGCTGCCCGCGGTGCGATCCTCGTCGGCGTCGAGCCAGCCCTGTATGACCCAGCCGAGGTCGAGCAGTGGGTCGCCCACCGTGGCCATCTCCCAGTCGACGATGGCGGCCAGGCGCGCCGGGGCGCCGTGGCGGAACATGACGTTGGCGAACTGGTAGTCGCCGTGCATGATCCCCGGCTCGTAGTGACGTGGCCGGTGGGCGCGCAGCCACTGCGCGGCGGCGTCGAGCCCGGGGATGTCGCGGAACTGCACGGCGGACAGGTGGCTCATCCACCGGTCCACCTGGCGCTCGTGGAACCCGTCGGGCCGGCCGAAGCCCTCCAGCCCTTTCGCCCGCCAGTCGACGGTGGCGAGCGTGGCGATGCCGTCGACCAGCTGGAAGGCCAGGCCACGGCGGGCATCGAGGTCCGATTCGAAGGGTGCGGGCCACCCTCCGCCGCCCATCGGCGACCAGCCGTCGACATATTCCATCACGTAGAAGCAGCCGCCCATCACGTCGGGGTCGTCGCACACCGCCAGGGCCCGGGCGTGGGGCACGCCGGTGTCGGCCAGCGCGGCGAGGAGCCGGTACTCGCGCAGCATGGTCTCGTTGCGGCCCTCGGGGACGATGCGCGGCGGCCGCCGCAGCGCCATGCGGTGCTCGCCGCGGCGCAGGTCGAACAGCTCGTTGGAGGCGCCGCCGGTGATGAACGTCGCCTCGAGCGACTCGCCCGCCCCCGGCAGCCCCTGCTCGTCCAGGAAGGCGGCCAGGCGGTCGAGGTCGACGAGTCCCTGTGTGCGGGCCTCGTCGGCGGCGGGCGCCTCGGGGCTCACTGGTTGGCCACCTCGTGCTCGAGGTGCTCGACGAACTTCTCACGCGCCGCGGCCAGCTTCACCGGGAGGTGCTCGGTCGGCCACGCGCCGGGCGCCGCCTTGTAGCGCTTCAGGACCTGGCGGGCGACCGTGACCCGGTGCACCTCGCTCGGCCCGTCGACGAGGCCCATGACCGGCACCATCATCCAGTAGCCGCCGAGGGGGAGCTCGTTGGAGACGCCGAGGGCGCCGTGCACCTGGATCGCCCGCTGGACGATGTCGTGGAGGACCTGGGCGGTGAGCACCTTGATCGCCGCGATGTCGTGGCGGACCTTGCGGTAGTCGCGGTACCGGTCGATCTCCCACGCCACGTACAGCACGAACAGCCGGAACTGCATGAGCTGGGCATAGGAGTCGGCGATGTAGTTCTGCACGCTCTGCTTGTCCGCCAGCAGGCTGCCCTGCGTCTGGCGCGACAGTGCGCGCTCGCACATCATGTCGAGCGCCTTCTGGCACACCCCCACTGTGCGCATGGCGTGGTGGATCCGGCCCCCGCCGAGGCGCGTCTGGGCGATGGCGAACGCCTGCCCCTCGCCACCGAGCAGGCTGTCGGCCGGCACCCGTGCCTCGTCGTAGTGGATGAGCGCGTGCATGCCCTCGTGGCCGTCGCCGAAGTGCTCGCCCATGAGCCCGACATTCCGGACGATCTCGACGCCGGGGGTGTCCGTCGGCACCAGGAACATCGACATCCCCTGGTACGCGCTCACGTCGGGGTCGGTCACGGCCATCACGATGAGGAACGACGACGTCCGGGCGTTCGACGAGAAGAACTTCCATCCGTCGATGACCCACTCGTCCCCGTCGCGCCGGGCGCGGGTCGTGAACCGGGTCGGGTCCGACCCGCCCTGCGGCTCGGTCATCGAGTAGGACGAGAAGATCTCGCCGTCGAGCAGCGGGCGCAGGTAGCGCTCCTTCTGCTCGTCGGTCCCGTAGTGGGCGATGATCTCGGCGTTGCCCGTGTCCGGCGCCTGGCAGCCGAAGATGATCGGCGCCCAGCGCGAGCGCCCGAGGATCTCGTTCATGAGCGAGAGCTTCACCTGGCCGTAACCCTCGCCCCCGAGTTCGGGGCCGAGGTGGCACGCCCACAGCTTCTGCTCCCGCACGGCGTGCTTGAGCGGGTCGACGATCTTCCGGAGCTCGTCGTCGAGCGGATGGAAGGTGCGGTCGCCCCAGAGCAGGTCGAGCGGCTCGACCTCCTCGCGGACGAAGGCGTCCATCCAGTCGAGCTTGGCCTGGAACTCAGGCTCCGTGGAGAAGTCCCAACCCAACGGCCGGCCTCAGCCTTCGCTATCGCCCGAGCCGTACTGCGCCTGGGGGATGGCCCCGCCCGACGCCGCCGGCGGTGGCGCCGCCGGGGCGGGGGGCGACGTGGGGGTGGGCGACGTGGGGGTGGGCATGGTGGCGGTGGGCATGGTGGCGGTGGGGTCGACCACCCCGGTCGACTCCGCCACCGCGGCGTTGGCCGACGTCACCGATACCGCGCCGTGCTCGGCCTCGTGCGCCTGGATCATGCCGACCAGCTCGGCCGCCCTCGCCTCGGCGCCGGCATCGGCACGGCCGACGCGTTGGTGGTAGGAGATGCCGCCCAGTTCCAGGAGCAGGGCGTCGGCCTTGCGCTTGGCCTGCACCTCGGCGAGCTTCGCCTGGCCCGCCTGCCCGGCCTGCTGGGCCTTCTCCGCGAGCTGTGTCGCCTGTGACTTCACCTTGTCCATCAATCCCATGACCGACCTCCTCGTCGGGACACGTCGCGGGACGCGGCTGCGGCGCGACGGTCGGACCCGACTGTAGGCGACGGGCGTCGACGACGATGGGGCGCGGCGCGCGAGCTCCCCGGCCGTGGCCCGGCCGAGGACACCTTCGCACCCATGACCACGACGGTGCCCTCGAGGTCCCGCACCGCCCGGGCTCACACGTCGAGCAATGCCCGTCGACCGTGGGCGTCGAAACGGTCGTCGAGCTCGGCCACGTCGCCGGCGGTGAGCCGCCGGTAGGCGGTGCTGCTCCCCCGGCGCTCCTCGATCGGGCGCCACCACACGGGGTCGGCCGTCTTCCACGACTCGCGCCGCAGGGGACGCTTGTCCACCTTGCCGGTGCCCGTGAGAGGGACGCCGGCCGTGACGCGCACGAATCGCGGCGCCCACTTCGTGCCGAGGTCGGGCTGGGCGGCGAGGAACGAGTCGAAGGCGTCGGGGTCGAATCCGCCCGGGTCGGCGAGCTCGAGCACCGCCATGACCTGGTCCCCGGTCCGGGGGTCGGGCACGGGGAAGACCACGGCGGTCACGACCCCGGGGAACCCGGCCAGGATCCGCTCGACGGGCGCGGCCGCGAAGTTCTCGCCGTCGACTCGCAGCCAGTCGGCCTTGCGCCCGGCGAAGTAGAAGAAGCCCTCGGCGTCGCGGTACCCGAGGTCCCCCGACCAGAACCAGCCGTCCCGGGTGCGCTCGGCGTCGGCCTCGTCGTTGGCGTAGTAGCCCTCGAAGCGCGCCGCCCCGTCGCGGCCCACGATCTCGCCGATGGCGGCCGCCGCGTTGTGCAGCCTGCCCTCGGCGTCGATGTCGGCCGGGGGGCACACCCGCCCGGCGTCGTCCACGATGACGACGTCGGTGCCCGGCGGGGGCTTGCCCATGGCCTGGCGGGGCGTGCCCGGCACGCGCGACATCGAGATGGCTCCCTCGCTCGACCCGTACCCCTCGACAACCGGGCAGCGGAAGCGCCGTTTGAACGTCGAGATGTCGCGCGGCGAGGCGTCGGTCCCGAAGCCGAACCGCAGCGTGTTGTCGGCGTCGTCGTCGGCGGGCGCCGTGGCGAGGACGTACGCCAGAGCCCGGCCCACATAGTTGAAGTAGGTGACGCCGTAGCGCCTGACGTCGGGGAGGAAGCCCGAAGCCGAGAAGCGCCGCCGGAGCACCAGTGTGGCCCCGGCCGCCACCGCCGGGACGACGCAGGTGTTGAGGGCGTTGCCGTGGAACATGGGCATGGCGCAGTACATGACGTCGTCGGGACCGAAGCCCGACCCCGCCGCCATCACGCTCGCCTGCGCCGCCATGCGGCCCTGGCTGACACGGACCGCCTTCGGGGCCCCGGTCGATCCCGACGTGAACAGCAGGAGGTAGAGCGCGTCGGCTCCAGGGAGCGCGCCCGGCGCGCCCGGCACGGCCGGCGCCGCGCCCGGCACGGCCGGCACGGCCGGCACGCCCGGCGGCAGTCCGTCGGCATAGGCCCGGTCGTCGGCGACCAGGACCCGGCCCGGGGCGACGCCGATGTCGAGGCCGTCGAGCAGGGACAGCTGTGCGCTGTCGGTCACGACGAGCTGGCAGTCCGTGTGGCGCACGTCACGGGCCAGCTCCTCGCCCCGACGGGTGGGGTTGATGCCCACGACCGCGGCACCGGCGAGCGCCGCGCCCCCCAGCAGGAAGAGGTACTCCGGGACGTTCTCGAGGAGCACCCCGATGTGGAAGGGCCCGGGGCGCCGCAGCGCCGACAGCATGTGCGCCCGTGCCGTGGACGCGGCCACGATCTGCCGCCAGCTCCACGACTCGTCCTCGAAGCGCAGTCCCGGGTGGTCGTCGTCACGGCGCGACAGGAAGAGCTCGGCCACCGTGGTCACCGGCCCGACGATAGTTTGATGGCCTCCCATGGGGATCTCTCAGCCACGCGACCTCGACGCGCTGCGCCACGGGCTCACCCGGTGGCTGCGCTCCCGGCGGCCCGATGCGCTCGACGTGCGCGTGGCCCCGCTCGAGCAGCCCGCCACCGGCCTGTCGAGCGAGACGCTCTTCCTCGAGGTGGCGTGGGAGCTCGGTGAGCGCGCGGCACCACGCCTCGAGCACACCTCGGCCGTCGTCCGGCTCCCCCCCAACGGCGACGGGCTGTTCCCCACCTACGACCTCGGAATGCAGGGCCGGCTGCAGGCGGTGCTGGCCGGCGCCGGGGTGCCGGCCGTGGCGCCCCTGGCCGTCGAGGAGGACGCCGGGTGGGTGGGCGCACCGTTCCTGCTCATGCCGCGTGTGGCGGGCCGGGTGGTGCAGGCCGAGAAGCCCTATCTGCGCACGGGGTGGCTGGCGGAGGCGACGCCGGCGGGGCAGGCCAAGCTCCACGCCCAGGTCGTCGACGTCCTGGCCCGGGTCCACCGGCTGGACCCGGTGGCACTGGGCTGCGACGCCGTCCTGCCGGCACGGTCGGCCGGGGGTTCGGGAACCGGTCGGCTGGCCGGCGAGGTCGAACACTGGGCCGGCTACCTGGCATGGGCGGGCGAGGGGTCGGCGCCCGCGGTGTTCGAGGAGGGCGTCCGGTGGTGCCGTGCGCACCTCCCCCGCCACGAGCCGCCCCCGTCGCTGCTGTGGGGCGACGTGCAGCTCGGCAACGTCCTCGTGGGCGACGACATGGACATCACCGCCGTCCTCGACTTCGAGATGGCGACGATCGCCCCCGCCGAGGTCGACCTGGCCTGGTTCCTGGTCCTCCACGCCATGGCCGTCGACCGCTGCCGCGGCGACCTCCCCGGGTTCCCCGGGCGCGACGCCACCGTCGCCGCCTACGAGGGCCGGCTGGGGCGTCCCCTTGCCGACCTGCGGTGGTACGAGGCGTTCGCCGCCCTGCGCAGCGGGGCCATCCTCGTCCGGGCCGCGCGCTTGCTGGCTCAGCTCGGGGTCGACGACAGCTGGCTCACGCAGGCGAACCCCACCGTCGACCTGCTGGGCGGGCTCATCGCGGGCTGACAGCGCGCCGGGGTGCGGGCCCCGTGCCGCGGCCGTGATGCTGGCCCCCGGTCGCCACCTGGCACTCCGGGCCGAACAGGCCCTGACCCCGGGCCGGCCCGCCCCGGCAGGTGATGAGCCAGGCTCATTGAGAGGTAATCTCACTAACTGCCCGGACGACCGCGGCCGGGAGCAGGAAGGAGCCTGGTGCCACCGCGCCCACACACCATCCGCTCGGCGACGGGCGCGGACGCCACGCTCGAGCTCGCCGAGCTGTTCTCCCATACCGCCCGGCGCCTGCGCCGGGGGTCGAGCACCCAACTCGCCCCGCTCGGCCTGACCGACGCCCAGGCCAGGGTGCTCCGCCTGGTCGCCGCAGCCGGCCGCCCGCTGCGCATGGCCGATCTCGCCACCCAGCTCGACGTGGTGCCGCGGTCGGTGACGACCATGGTCGACGCCCTCGAGGCGGCGGGGCTGGCGGCCCGCCACGCCGATACCGCCGACCGCCGGTCCGTGCTCGTGTCGCTCACCCCGGGCGGGCGCCGGCTGCTCCACGGGCTCGAGGACGCCCGGCGCGACAGTGCCGAGAGGGTGTTCGGAGGCCTGGCACCGGCGCAGCGCGACCAGCTCCTCGACCTGCTCGGATCGCTGTGCGAACGGGGATCGTGCACCAGCTGCAGCGGGGCGGCGGGCCCCGAGGGTGGCCGGGTGGCGGGGCATCCGGTCGCGGGGCATCCGGTCGCAGGGCATCCGGTCGCAGGGCATCGCGACCCGGGGAACCGCAGAAGGGGCCCGGCGGCCCGCGGCGCACGCGGAGGTGACGCATGAGCATGGGAATGGGAATGGGCGGCCACGGCGGCATGGGCTGGGGGCTGATGCGGTCCCTGCGCCGCGACGACTCGGTCATGCAGCAGCAGCTGCCGCGGGGGATCGTGCGACGCATCGTCGGCTTCGCCCGGCCGTACCGGGCCATGCTGCGGGTCTTCCTGGTGCTGATCGTCGTCGATGCCGTCATCGGCGCGGCCAACCCCCTCATCTACCGGGCCATCATCGACACCGGCATCGCCAAGCACCGGTCCGGTCTCATCGTCGAGCTGGCGCTGGTCGTGGCGGCCCTGGCCGTCTTCGACGCCGTCCTCTCGCTGTGGCAGCGCTGGGTGTCCGCCCGCATCGGTGAGGGCCTGATCTACGACATGCGGTCGCGCGTGTTCGAGCACATCCAGCGGATGCCCATCGCCTTCTTCACCCGCACCCAGACCGGGGCGCTCGTGTCGCGGCTCAACAACGACGTGCTGGGCGCACAGCAGGCGTTCACCGACACGTTCTCCTCGGTGGTGAGCAACGTCATCGGCGTCGCCATCACGCTGGCGGCCATGTTCTATCTGTCGTGGCCCATCACGCTGGTGGCGCTCCTGATGCTGCCGATCTTCCTCCTGCCGGCGCGCTTCGTCGGCAAGCGCCTGGCCTCGATCACCCGCGAGTCGTACACGCTCAACGCCCACATGACCAACACCATGACGGAGCGCTTCAACGTGGCCGGTGCCCTGTTGGTCAAGCTCTTCGGTCATCCCGAGGAGGAAACCGGGAGCTTCTCGAGCAAGGCGGCCCGAGTGCGCGACATCGGCGTGACCCAGGCCATGTACACGCGCGTGTTCATGGCCGCGTTGCTCCTGACGGCGTCGCTCGCCACCGCCCTGGTCTACGGATGGGGCGGCGTGCTCGCCGCGCGGGGACTGCTGTTCACCGGCACCGTGGTCGCCCTCACCGCCTACCTGAACCGCCTGTACGGGCCGCTCACGGCGCTGTCGAACGTACAGGTCGACATCATGACGGCCCTGGTGTCGTTCGACCGGGTGTTCGAGGTCCTCGACCTCCCCCCGATGATCGACGACAAACCCGATGCCGTCCCGATCCCGCGCGGCCGGGCGTCGATCGAATTCGATCATGTGGACTTCGGCTACCCGAGCGCCGAGGAGGTGTCGCTGGCCTCGCTGGAGTCGGTCGCCATCCTCGACCGCACACCCTCGCAGCAGGTGCTCTTCGACGTGTCCTTCCGGGCGGAGCCCGGTCAGCTCGTGGCCCTGGTCGGACCGTCGGGAGCGGGGAAGACGACCATCAGCCACCTCGTGCCGCGCCTCTACGACGTGCGCGGCGGCGCGGTGCGGATCAACGCCGTCGACGTGCGCGACGCCACCCTGGCCTCGATCCGCGCCGTGGTGGGCGTGGTCACGCAGGACGCCCACCTGTTCCACGAGACCATCCGGTCCAACCTCCGCTACGCCAAGCCCGACGCCACCGACGAGGAGCTGATCGAGGCGCTGCGGGCCGCACAGATCCTGCCCCTCGTGGAGACGCTGCCCGACGGGCTCGACACCGTCGTGGGCGACCGCGGCTACCGGTTGTCGGGCGGCGAGAAGCAGCGCATCGCCATCGCCCGCCTGCTGCTCAAGGCGCCCGATGTCGTGGTGCTCGACGAGGCCACCGCCCACCTCGACTCCGAGTCCGAGGTCGCCGTGCAACAGGCGCTCAAGACCGCCCTCGCCGGCCGCACCTCCATCGTCATCGCCCACCGGCTGTCGACGGTGCGCGAGGCCGACGTGATCCTTGTGATCTCGGAGGGCCGGATCGTGGAGCAGGGGGGCCACGACGATCTGCTCGCCGTCGACGGCCTCTACGCCGAGCTCTACCGCACGCAGTTCGAGCACCAGGACACCGACGCCGACACCGACGCCGACATCGACACCGACGGCGCCTCGGCGGCGGTCGGCGCCGACGGGGGCGACGCCGCGTTGCTCAGCGGCGCCTCGGGTCAGGGTCCGGGCACCGGGCTCGGGGCGGGCGGACCGGTGTAGCGCGCCGCCGGCCGGATCAGCCGGTTGTGCGAGGCCTGCTCCAGGACGTGGGCGGCCCAGCCGATGCTGCGGCCGGCCGTGAAGGTCGGGGTGAACATCTCGCGGGGGATCCCGCAGGCGTGCATGACCACGCCGGCGTAGAACTCCACGTTCGTGAACAGCCGGCGGCCGGGTTTCATGTCCGCCAGGACGTCGACCGCGGTGTGCTCGACCGACGCCGCCAACTCGACCAGCGGGCCGCCGAGCGAGCGGGCCACGTCGCGCAGGAACAGCGAGCGCGGGTCGTCGGTCTTGTACACGCGGTGCCCGAAGCCCATCACGCGGTCGCCGCGGGCCACCGCAGCGCGCAGCCACGGCTCCGCCCGGTCCGGTGTGCCGATATCGTCGAGCATGTCGAGCGCCCGGCTGGGCGCACCCCCGTGCAGCGGGCCCGACAACGCGCCGATGGCGCCGCACACCGCGGCCGCCAGGTCGGCGCCGGTGGAGGTGATCACCCGGGCCGTGAACGTCGATGCGTTGAACCCGTGGTCGATCGTGAGGATCTGGTACTGCTCCACGGCCCGGGCCGCGCCCGGCGTGGGCTCGGCGCCCGTCACCATGCGGAGGTAATCGGCCGTGGCCCCCAGGTCGGGCCGGGGCTCCACCGGCGAGCGGCCGCGTCCCAGGTTGTGGGCGGCCGCCAGGATCGTCGGCACCACCGCGCACAACCGCAGGGCCTGCGCTCGCAGCTCCTCGCCGCCGATGTCGTGGGTGGGACGCCAGCCCAGCTCGGCGCCGAGCAGCGAGACCGCCGTGCGCAGGACCTCCAGGGGGGTGCCCGGCGTGGCCACCCCGGGCAGTGCCGAGGCCAGTCCGGGCGGCATGGCCCGCAGGGCGGCCACCTCGGCCGAGAACCGCGCCGCCTGGCGCTCGTCGGGGAGCTCGCCCTCGAACAGCAGGTACCACACGTCCTCGAGCGACCGTCGCGCCGCCAGGTCGACCGCCGAGTACTGGCGGTAGTGGAAGAAGCCCTCGAGGCCGCGCACGTCGCCGATGGTGGTCTCGGCCGCCACGACGCCCTCGAGCCCCGCCGGCACGTCGGCACCGGGCTCGTCCGCCGGGCGCAGGCGCGCCACGCCCATGAGGTCGCGCAACGACACCACGCCGACCAGGTCGTGGCCGTCGACCACGGGCAGGTGCCGGTAATGGTGGTGGGCGAGGCTCGCCCAGGCGGCGTCGACCTCCTCCTCGGGCCCGAGGACGTCGGGGTTGGCGGTCATCCACAGCTCCACCGTCTCGGCCTCGGGCGGCGCCGACGCCGCCGCGGCGCGCAGCAGGTCGCGCTCGGTGAGGATGCCGGCCACCTTCCCCCGGGCCGTCACGACCACCGATCCGATGCCGGCGTCGCGCATGGCGGCCGCCGCCCCGGCCAGCGTCGCGTCGACCTCGCAGGTCACAGGCGGAACGGACATGAGATCACGCACGACCGTCACCATGGGCGCGGCTCCTTCCCGGTGGGAGGCGGGCCGCTCCGGTCCGGCGGCCGCCCGACCCATCGTGCGCCTCGCCGCCCCCTCTTGTAAACGTTGATCAACTCAATGTGCGTCGATAGCCTGGACGGTGGTGACCCGCATGCTGCACAGCCAGGAGGCCGCCCGCAGCCTCGGGGTGAAGCTGCCGACCCTCTACGCGTATGTCAGCCGGGGCCTGCTGGCGTCCCACCCCGAGCCCGACGGCCGGCGCAGCCTGTTCGTCGCCGACGAGGTCGAGGCCCTGGCCCGCCGGTCCCGGGGCGGCCGGGCCACCGAGACCCGGCTGGCCACGGTCACGACGGGCACCACCCAGCTGCGCGACGACGGCCCCGTCTACCGGGGCGTCCCGGCCACGGCCCTGGCGACGTCGGGGCCCTACGAGGACGCCGCCGAGCTGCTGTGGCAGGGGGACCGGGGACGCACGGGGCCCTGGGAGCCGGTCCGGCTGCGGCCCCCGGGCTCGCTCGGCCCGTCGGACCGCCTGCGCTGGGCCGTGCTCATGGCGGGCGCGCGCGACCCCTTGCGCTCGGACCTGCGACCGACGTCGGTGCGGGCCACGGCCCGGCGGTTGGTGGCCACCGTGGTGCGGGCCCTCCCGGGCCCCGGCGCAGGGGCCCCGGCGCTCGAGGTGGGTGGGCGGCGGTACGAGGGGTCGGTGGCCGGCGAGCTCGCGGCGCACGTCGCCCCGACGCCGGACGCCGCGCTCGTGCGGGCGGTGAACGCCGCCCTGGTCCTGCTGGCCGACCACGAGCTGGCCACGTCCACGGTGGCCGTGCGGGTGGCGGCGTCGACGCGCGCCGATCTGTACGACGCGTTGCTGGCGGGGCTGGGCGTGGTGGCGGGGCCGCTGCACGGAGGGGCCTCGCAGCTCGCCTACGGGCTCCTGCGCGATGCCGAGCGACTCGGGGCCGAGCGCGCCCTCGACGACACGCTGCGGTGGCAGCGGCGCCTCCCCGGGTTCGGGCACACCGTCTACCGCGGCACCGACCCCCGCTTCACGGTCCTGAAGGAGATGGTCGACGAGATCGGCTCGGCCGATCGGCGGCGCACGCTCGACGGCGTGCTGGCGTTGGCGGCCGAGCGCGCCATCCCCGGCCCCAACGTGGACCTCGGGCTGGCCGCCCTGGCGCTCGCCGGTGGCATGCCCGAGGACGCCGGGCGCACGATCTTCACCATCGCCCGCGTGGCGGGATGGACGGCGCACTACCTGGAGGAGCTCCAGGAGCGCCCGGTCCGCTACCGGGCCCGGGCGGTCTACGCGACCCGGCCCTGATACCCGCGCCCGTTCGACACGCACGGCGGGCCGCAGACGCGACAACGCCCGCACTCCCCTGCAGGGGTGGCGGGCGTTGTCCTCGATGTCCGCGCCTCGGAAGGTGTGGGTGGGACCTCCGGCCGGCTCCAAGTGCCGTGGTCTTTGCGACTGGACCCGGGCGCCGTAGCGGTCGGGTCGATCGTCGTCAGTTGCCGGAGTTCAGCCCCGTCGGGGCGACCCGTGGCCGCCTCGCTGCCCAGTACCGGGGAGGCGCTGGTCTAAGGCCCGATACACCAGGTGCCTCACCTCCTCCTCGAGAACGATCATGTCCCTACTCCTCATCCTGTGTCGTGGGGCCCTGTTCGGCCAGGGACCAAAGTCCCACACCGGCGGGATCCTCCGAGGGCGGCTCACCCGGTGCCGGCTCTGTGGACAGGATCCTCGCCGGCGCCTCCCCGGGCCGGTTCGGGGGTGCCGATGTGCCGCGGCCACCGCGGGAGCCGTCCCCCCCGTTGAACGCGCCGCGCAGGTTGTCGAGGAACCCGCTGACCTCCATCGGCACGACGATCTTCGTCGACGGCGAGACGCCCACCTGCTTGAGCGTCTCGAGGTACTGGAGCTGCATGGTGTTGGCGTCGAGGGTGCGGGCCACGGTGAGGATCTTGTCGAGGCCCGCCGCCAGCCCTTCGGCGCGCAGGACCGATGACTGGCGCTCGCCCTCCGCCGACAGGATGGCGGCCTGCTTGGTCCCCTCCGCCAGGGTGATGGCCGCCTGCTTCTGGCCCTCGGCCTCGGTCACGGCGGCCCGGCGGGTGCGCTCGGCGGACATCTGGCGCGTCATGGCCTCCTGCACACCGGGCGGCGGGTTCACCTCGCGGACCTCGACCGTGGTGACCTTGACGCCCCAGCGCTCGGTGACCTCGTCGAGGCGGACGCGCAGCGACGCGTTCATCTCCTCGCGTTTGGACAGGACGTCGTCGAGTGCGGTGTCCCCCACGACGCTGCGCAGCGTCGTGGCCGCCACGTTCTGCGCGGCGGCGGCGAAGTTCTGCACCCGCACCACCGACATGGCGGGATCGACCACCTTGTAGAAGATGATGAAGTCGATGGAGATCCCGGCGTTGTCCTTGGTGATGGCCGTCTGGTGGGGGATCTCCAGGAACTGCTCGCGCAGGTCCACCCAGCTGGTGCGGTCGGTGATCGGGTTGATGAAGATCAGCCCCGGGCCCCTCGTCCCGATGGCGCGCCCGAGCCGGAACAGCACGACCCGCTGGTACTCGCGCACGATCTTGACGGAGAGCCCGGCGGCGATCAGGACGAACAGGACGGCGACGGCGATGATGATGCCGATGATCACAGTGGGTGCCTTTCGCTCTCGACCCCGGGCGGTGACGGCTGCGGGTGGGGCGGTGCGTCGCCACCGGGGAGGGACTCCTCACCCCAGACCTCGAGGCGCACCTTCCCGGCCCCGATGACCTGCACCCGGCCGCCGGCGGGCACGAACCCGTTGAGCGACACGGCCGACCACGTCTCGCCGTCGACACGCACGATCCCTTCGGGGGCCAGGTCTCCGACGGCGAGCCCCTCGGCGCCTTCGGCCGTGAGCAGGCGGTGCATCGGGCCGGTCCCACCCCGGGCGGTGAGCCCCTTCCAGGCGAGCACCCCGACCCCGGCCGACACGACGACGTCCGCGCTGAGCAGGGCCCACAGGACGGGCAGCGACCGTCCTTCGACGGCCATCAGGACGAGCCAGGCCGCGGCCAGGACGCCGAGGACCCCTGCCAGTGCGTGCACGTGGGGCCCGGCGTGGAAGCCGAGGAGCGACGCCAGGACGACGAGGCCGAGCAGGACTCCGGCGATCACCCACATGCGTGCCTCCTTTGCTGGCCACGCCCCCCCGATGCTACCGGCCCCATCCGGGGGGCGGACGTCGTCGCGAAGCGGCACGTGACTTCCGCCCCTGGCCATCCCCACCGTCGGGCGCGACGCTGTCATCGAGGGAGGCGTGATGCACAAGCTCCCTGTGTGGATGCTCGTCGTGGGGCTGCTGGTGTCGGGCTGCGCCAGCTCGCCGGTCGGCGGCGGGAACGGGGGGCCCACCTCGGCGGGGGGCTCGTCCACCGTTCCGGTCACGTCGACCTCGGCACCGGCCCCGAGCGCCCTCGATGACCTGACACCGTTCGTGACCGCCGCGGCGCGCCTCGACCGGGCCGTCGCCGCCGCCGCCGACCTCGTCAACGGGGGGATCGGCACGACGGTGCTGCACGCCGACCGGGCCACCGTCGCCGCCGTCGAGGCGCTCGACCCGGCCACCGTGGCGGCCACCATTCCGGTCGGCCTGTCACCCGCTCTGCTGCGTGCGGTCCTGCTCGTCGACAGCGACCTGGTGTCGCGGACGGCGTCGTTGCACGGCTTCACCCGCGTCTTCACCGGGGACCAGGACACGTTCCCGGTCCCGCAGCCCGGGCAACCCGAGACCGAGATGACGATGGCCCTGGCGTGCCTGCGCAACGGCGCCACGGCGGCGGCCCGGTTCTCGACCGACCTGGCGGCCGTGCGGGCGCTGGCGTCGGCGGCGCCACCGGTGGTCACCGCCGCCCCGGCCTCGCGGTCGGCCGAGGAGCTCGCGGCACTGCTCGACTACGTCGGGCTCGCCAACACCGGCTGCGCCAGCTGCGGCGGGACCCGCCTCACCGAGCTGCCGGCGATCCGCTGGGAGACCGGGCCCGGTGCCGTGGTGGGCTCCATCGGCGGCATCGCCTTCGAGGCGAGATACACGGCCGCGACGGGCTGGACCGTCCTCCTGCACGCCTGCTGAGCCACCGGGGGCGCGAGGTATGCCGGATCCCACGGTGCGCCGGGTGCCCGCCCTCGGGGTGGGCCCACGAGGGACCTGCGAATTCTCACAGTGATTTGACAGTATTGCCTCCTACCATCCGCCGTCGGGCCGACACGACGGAGGTGGTGATGGTCTCGCTGGGCTACGCGTGGAGCGAGCTGCGGCGCCGCTGGAGCCGCACACTGGTCACGGCCCTGGGGTTGGCCGCCGGCGTCGGCCTCGTCATGGGCATCGTCGGGGTCTCCAACGGGCTCTCGGACGCGCAGAACAAGGTGCTCTCCCCCTTGTCCTCTGTCGGCACCGACATCGTGGTCGAGCGGACCGTGGGCGTGGCGAGCACCTCGCCCTCCACCGCCACCACGACGACCACCACGTCGCCCGGCGGCTTCGGGAGAGGGCCCGGTGGTGGTGGTGGGTTCTTCGCAGGCGCCGGCAACGCCGGCGCCAACGCATCGGACCGCACCGCGCTGGCCGCCAACAACTCCTCGGTGATCACCGACCTGTCGAAGCTCGGTCCGGCCGGGACCAAGTTCACCTACGACTTCTTCGTGACGGGCACCCTCATCACCTTCCCCCAGTCGGCGGTGGCCGACGTCTCGAAGATCGCGGGCGTCGAGTCGGCGGTGCCGGGCCTGTCACTGCAGGCGTTGCACGAGTCGGGCACCGTCCCCCAGGTCACCGACACCCTCACGACCGGCGGCCAGACCATCACCCAGACCCAGACACCCGCGCCCCTGACCGCGGCCGAGCGCACGGCGGTGCGCACGTGCCTCGAGAACAGCGGCGCCTTCCCGACGCCGTCCACCACCACCACGACGCCGGGCGGCACCACCACGACCACGCCGGGCGGTACCAGCGGAGCCGGCGGCGGCTTCGGTGGCGGGGGCTTCGGTGGCGGCGGCGGGGGCTTCGGCGGGGGCGGGGGCCTCAGCGCCGGCGCCCTGGACTCGCGCTTCGGCGCCGCCTTCACGCAGTGCCTGCCCCAGCGGTTCCAGCAGTACGAGGCGCAGGTGGTGGTGCCGCAGCAGACCATCACGCGGGTGCTCAACCCCCCGTCGACCGACACGCAGACCAAGGGCTACACGGTGGCCGGCGTCAACCCGTCGAACACGACCTCGGGCCTGATCACCAAGGCCCAGCTGGTGTCGGGCACCTGGTTCACGTCCAAGCCCGCCGACGAGATCCTGGTGAGCACGGCGTACGCCAGCACCAACGGCATCAAGGTCGGCCAGACGCTCACCATCGACACGACGGGCTACAAGGTCGTCGGGTTGGTGAACCCGACGCTCACCGGCGACGTGTCGGACATCTACTTCGACCTCGCCACGCTGCAATCGAGCTCCTCGCAGGCAAGCCGGATCAACGAGGTGCTGGTCAAGGTGGCCAAGTCGTCGGACGTGGACGGTGTCGCCACCGCCATCAAGAAGGAACTGCCCGGCGCCACGGTGCTCACGTCCAAGCAGCTCGCCGGCCAGGTCACCGGCAGCCTGTCGAACGCCAAGAAGCTGGCCTCGGACCTCGGCGTGGCGCTGGGGATCATCATCCTCGCCGCCGCCCTGCTGATCGCCGCGCTGCTCACCCTGTCGAGCGTCGCCAAGCGCGTCCGTGAGATCGGCACGCTGCGGGCGGTCGGGTGGTCGCGCGGCCGGGTGGTGAGTCAGATCCTGGCGGAGATGCTCGGCATCGGCGTCGTCGGCGCCGCGCTCGGGGTGCTCGTCGGATTGGGCGTGTGCGCGGCGGTGAACGCCTTCGGGCCGACGCTCGCCTACAGCACCACCGGTGCGGTGGTGGGGTCGTCCTCGGCCAGCAACCTGGTGCATGCCACGACCGCGGCGGCCAGCGCCATCGGCAGGACGGTCAAGCTCCACACCTCGATCTCGGTCGTCACCGTGGTCGTGGCGGCGGCGATCGCCATCCTCGGCGGCCTCGTGGCGGGCGTGGCCGGCGCGCTGCGCGCCGCCCGGCTCGCACCGGCCTCGGCCCTGCGGGACCTCGGATGACGGTCGGCGACGGGACCCCGACACCCGACGAAGGGAGAGACGGCGTGGCCGATTTCGAACCCGTTGCGCACCTCTACGAGCTGCGCAACGTGGAGCGGCGCTACGAGCGGGGCGGCAACACCGTCCTGGCGCTGCGCGACGTCGACCTCGACGTCGCGCCCGGTGAGTTCATCTCGATCGAGGGGCCGAGCGGCTCGGGCAAGAGCACGCTGCTGCAGCTCCTCGGCGCCCTCGACGTCCCCTCGAAGGGGACCGTCCTCTTCGACGGACACGAGCTGGGCTCGGCCTCCGACGCCACCCTGACGCGCATCCGCAGCGCCGAGATCGGGTTCGTGTTCCAGCAGTTCAACCTGATCCCCACCCTCACGGCCGCGGAGAACGTGGGCATCGCCATGGTCCCCGGCCGGCTCTCCAAGACGGACCGGCGCCGGCGCTCGGCCGAGCTGCTCGAACGCGTGGGCCTCGGGCCGCGCGTCGACCACCTGCCGTCCCGGCTGTCGGGGGGCGAGCAGCAGCGGGTGGCCGTCGCCCGGGCGCTCGCCAACAAGCCCCGCGCCATCGTCGCCGACGAGCCCACGGGCAACCTCGACTCCGAGAGCGCCGAGGGCGTGATGTCCCTGCTCGTCGAGCTGCAGGCCGGAGACGAGCCCGTCACCGTGATCATCGCCACCCACGACGAGGAGGTGGCCCGGCACGCCGGCCGGCGCATCCGGCTGCGCGACGGGCTCGTCGTGGACGACGCCGCCCGGTGAATCGGGCCTGAGGGCTTACCTTGGCGGCGCCCGGGGTGCATACTCGTGCGGGGGGGTACGTGCCGTGGAGCAGCCAGACGTCCGATCCGGGGTCGCCGCACCCCACCACGTCCGCATGTGGCGCTGGGTCGTCTTCGATCCGCCCATGCGCGACCACACCGCACGCGGATGCCGTATGCGGGAGGTGTCGTGCGCGGCCTGCAACTGCGCCCTGGGGACGATCGACGACCCGCTCGAGGGCTTCCTCCTGGCGTGGCGCCACCGCCGCACCACGCGCTGACCACCACGCGCTGACCACCACGCGCTGACCACCAAGCGCTGACCACCAAGCGCTGACCACCGGCGGCGACGCGGATACGCTGCCGCGCATCACTCCCGTCCACCTCGAACCGTCCGCCGCGGCGACCCCCGGGCCGGTCCCCACGGACCCGTCCGCCCGACCCGTGCTGCGCGGCTGGATCCATCTCGTCGCGCTGTGCGTGACGCTCGTCGCCGGCCCGCTGTTGGTGGCGCACGCCTCCACCGCCGGCGAGCGGGCGGCGCTGGCCGTCTACGTCGCGTCGTTGGTGGCGCTGTTCGGCGTGAGCGCCGCCTTCCACCGCGTCCCGTGGTCGGCGGCCGCCCGGCGGCGCATGCGGCGCGCCGATCACGCCACCATCTTCCTCGCCATCGCCGGCACCTACACCGCCGTCGCCGGCCTGGCCCTCGGCGGGTGGGCGCGCGCGCTCGTGCTGAGCCTGGTGTGGGTGGGTGGTGCCGCCGGCGTCACCGTCCGCCAACTGTGGCTCGACGCGCCCAAGTGGGCCATCGCCGTCCCCTACGTCGTGGTGGGCTGGTGCGCCCTCGCCGTCATGCCCCAGCTCGTCCGGGGCCTCAGCGGAGGGGGGTTCGTTCTGATCCTCGCGGGCGGGGCCTGCTACACGGCCGGTGCCGTGTGCTACGCGCTGCGACGGCCCAACCCGGTCCCCGGCGTGTTCGGCTACCACGAGGTCTTCCACGCCCTCACCGTGGCCGGCGCGGCGCTGCACTTCGCGGCGATCGCCGCCTACGCGCTCCCCCGGGCCTGAGGCTCCGGGGCGGGGACGCCCCCGTCTCGTTCGTCGCGCCACAGCCGCGACGGCCACCAGTTCCATCGGCCGAGGAGCACGACCGTCGACGGCACGAGAAGGGTGCGGACGAGGAACGTGTCCAGCAGCACCCCGGCCGCCAGGCCGAAACCGATCTCCTGCACCTGCGTCCCGCCCGAGGCGGTGAGCACGGCGAACGTCCCCGCCAGGATCAGGCCGGCGGACGTGACCGTCGTCCCGGTGGCCTGCACCGCCCGCTGCACGGCGGCACGGAGGGGCAACGAGTGCGCCTCCTCCCGGATGCGGCTCATCACGAGGATGTTGTAGTCCTCCCCCAACGCCATGATGAAGATGAACATGAAGAAGGGGAGCACGAAGTTGATGCCCGCCTGGCCGCCGACGACGACGAAGACGAGCACCGCCAGCCCGAGCGCGGCCAGGTAGGAGAGGCCCACGCTGAGCACCAGGTACAGCGGGGCCACGAGGCTGCGCAGCACCAGGGCGAGCAGCAGCGCCAGGACGGCGAGCACCACCGGGATGATCTTGGCCAGGTCGCGGGCCGAGACCGTGGCCACGTCGTTCAGCGCCGGCGCCTGGCCGGCCACACCGTCGTCCACGGCGCCGATGCGCGCCGCCACCGACGAGACCGCGGCGCGCACGGCGGGGACGGCGTTCAACGCGGAGGCCGTCTCCGGGCCGCCCGCCGTCAGCGAGGTGGCGTACAGGACGGTGCGGCCGTCGGCGCTCACGAACTGGGCGGTCGCCCGGTACGCCTGGTACGCGCCCGCCGGCACCGGGGAGCCCGCGGGCCGGGTGGGGGGCAGGGCCTGGGGCGGCCCGAGGGCGACGTGCAGGGACCCCAACTGCGCCGGCGTGAAGGCCGTGGCGCGGCCGTTGGGGTTGAGGGCGCTCGCCACGTCGGTGAAATCGCCGGTGGCCTTCAACGCGTCTTGGGCGCGGGCGAGCACGTCGGGGGCGGCCCACGCCGACGTGCGCAGCCGGAAGACCACGTCGGTGGGGTTCGCCTCGGCCGACGCGAAGTGCGCGCCCAGCGCGGCCTGGCCCTGGGAGGAGTCCGCCGTCGAGGGCACCGACGGCGCCCCGAACCCGGCGGGCGAGTAGTCGAGCATGGCGAGGGCGAGGGCGCCGAAGGCGAGCACCCCGACGACGAGGGTCGGCGCCGGCCGGGCGACGATCCTGGCCGCCACCGATCCCCACACGCTCCGGCGCTGCTGGCCCGCCTTCGGGACGAGCGGCCAGAACACGGCCCGACCGAGCAGCGCCAGCAGCGCGGGGAGCAGGGTGAGGTTGGCGACGAGCACCATGCCCACGCCGATGGCGAGGCCGGGCCCGAGTCCCTTGTACAACCCGAAGCTGGCGAGCAGGAGGCTCACCAGCGCGGCGATGACCGTGGCGGCCGAGAAGGTGATCGACTCGCCCACCCTGGTCACCGACACCACCACGGCGTCTTTGGGGGCGAGGCCGGCGCGCATCTCCTCGCGCATCCGGAAGATGAGGAACAGGCCGTAGTCGGTCCCCGCCCCGAGGACGAGCACCACCAGCAGGAGTTGCAGCAGGCTCGACACCTGCACGCCGATGTGGGTGGCCTCGGCGATCAACGGGCCCGCCACCGCCAGGGCCAGCACCGCCGGGAGGAGGGTGACCAACGGTGCCAGCAGGGCCCGGAAGACCACCAGCAGGAGGGCCACGATGAACAGGATCGCCAGCCGTTGCGTGAGGCCCTGGGAGTGCCGGGTGGCGCTCTGCTCGTCGACGGAGGTCGGGATGTTGCCCGCCAGGTGGAACGCCAGGCCGGGCGGGGCCCCGGCGCGTCCGAGGGCCCGGCGCACGGCATCGACGGCGCTCGTGGCCTTGTCACCGCCCCCGAACGGCGGGAGGTTCAGCTCCAGGTCGATCTTCTCGGCACGGCCGTCGGCGGAGGCGCCGAGGTCCTTCACCGCCTCGACGACCCGGACGCCGGCCACGGCGTCCCGGGCGCGGCCGATGGCGGCCTGGTCGGCGGGAGTGAGCGGCCCGCCGGCGCGCACCGCGACGACGAGGGCCGTCCCCTTCTTGGCGGGCAGGAACGGAACGGCCAGGGCGGCCGCCCGTTCGCTCGGCGCGCTGCTGGGGAGGAAGGCGGAGTTGTCGTTCTTGGCCACGCTCGACAGCGACGGCAGCGACTTCGCCGCCAGCGGGGCACCCACCAGCCACACCACCAGCACCACCCAGCGGAACCGGACGGCGAACCGCCCGAGCGATGCGAAGGGGTTCACGTGGGCTCCTTGTGGGTGGGGGCGAGGGCCGACACTAGACGTCGCCGCCGGCCGCCGAATGCCCGCGCCGGCCTCCGGCCCGACGGCCCGCTCGGGCCGGGGCCGGCGCGGTAACGTCGCTCACGGTGGGGGGCGCGGACCCGGCGCCGGGAAGGAGCACACACCGTGGACGCGGGGGATGCCGTAGGCGGAGGACGGACGCCGAACTCGGGCGGCGACAGCGGCGGCGGTGGTGGTGGTGGTGGTGGCGGCGGTGGTGGTGGTGGTGGTGGTGGCGACGCGGGCTCGGTGGCCTGGATGGTCGACCGGGCCCGGATCCGCGAGCTGACGGCGCGCTACAACCGGTGCTTCGACGACGGCGACCCCGAGGGTTTCGCCGCCACGTTCACCGAGGACGGGGAGATGGCCGTGACGGGCGGCCCCACCACGTCGGGGCGCGCCGCGCTGGCGGAGATGGTCCGCCGCACCCCCTACGGGATCGTGCACGTGACCGTGGACGCCACCGTCGAGGTGGACGGCGACCGCGCCGTGCAGGACGTGACACTGCTCGTGATCTCCCGGCCCGGGCCCGACGCCGCGCCCGACAGGCGCACCTCGCGGCTGCGCAACACGGGCCGGTACCACGACGAGCTGGTACGGACACCCGAGGGCTGGCGCTTCGCCCGCCGCACGGCCACCCTCGACGGGGGACTGTGACCACCCTCCTGACCGACCACCTCCGGGCCATGGCGGGGTCGTTCCCCGACGAGGTCGCCTACCGCGTCGTCGACGGCGGCCAGATGACCTACGCCCAATGGGAGGGCGAGTCCAACCGCCTGGCGCGCGCCCTCGTCGGGCTGGGCGTGGCCAAGGGTGACCGGGTGTCCGTCTACCTGCGCGCCGAGGAGGGGCTGCGCTTCATGGTGGCGTATTCGGCGGTCCACAAGGCCGGCGCCGTGGCCGTGCCCACGAACACGCGGCTGGCCGACGCCGAGCTCGAGCGCCTGCTCGGTCACGCCGAGGTGCGGGTGGTGCTCACCGACGCCGAGCTGTCGCCGCTCGCCCACGAGGTGGCCGGCGCCATCGGGACCGTCGAGCACGTCCTGTCGGCGCCGCTCACGGAGGAGACGGGCGGCCCGGCATGGTCGTGGGGGCTCACCGGCGAGCAGGACACGAGCACCTTCCAGGTCGAGCTCACCGGCGACGACCTCGCCGACATCCTCTACACCTCGGGCACGACGGGCCTGCCGAAGGGGGTCGCCGTCCGCCACCGCAACGTGGCGTTGATACCCGGCGCGCCCAACCCGAGCTACTCCGGCCAGTGCTGGCTGCACGCCAGCCCGCTGTTCACGTTCGCCGGGATCGGCTTCATCTACAACCCCATGCAGCTCGGCCTGGCGGGCGTGTACCAGCCGCGCTTCGACGCCGGCCGCTGGCTCGAGGTCGTGGCGGAGCACCGGCCCCAATTCGTGTTCCTGGTGCCCTCGATGGCGCAGCTGCTCGTCGCCCACCCGGGCTTCGCGGGCGCGGACCTGTCGTCCATCGTGATCTGCGCCATCGGCAGCGCCCCCCTGGCCCCGGCCACGCTGCGGGCCCTGCAGGAGCGCATGCCCGAGGCGTCGGTCTCCAACAGCTACGGCATGACCGAGGCGGGTCCGGCCTTCTGCTCGATGCCCAAGGGGGAGTCGCTGCGGCGCATCGGGTCGGTGGGCCAGCCCGTGCCGCCGCTGCAGGTGCGCATCGTCGACGACGACGGCGTCGACGTCCCCACCGGGGAGGTGGGCGAAGCCGTCCTGCGCATGCCCGGGCGCGAGCGCGAGTACTACCGCAATGCCGATGCCACCGCCGGCATGTGGCGCGACGGCTGGCTCTACAGCGGGGACCTCGCCCGCCTCGACCACGACGGCTATCTCTACATCGTCGGCAGGAAGAAGGACGTCATCATCCGCGGCGGCAACAACATCCACGCCATGGACGTCGAGGCCGTGCTGCTCGAGCACCCCGACGTCGTGGAGGCCGCCGTGGTGGGAGTCCCGCACGACGTGCTCGGCGAGGACGTCGCCGCCGTGGTGGTGCTGGGCCCGGGGGCGTCGGCCACACCCGACGAGCTGCGCGAGCACTGCGCCGGCGTGCTCGCCGACTACAAGGTCCCCCGGCGCATCGAGCTGGCGGCCGAACTGCCGCGCAACGCCACCGGCAAGGTGCTCAAGGCCCAGCTGCGCGACGGCCTGGTGTCGACCGCACGCAGCTGACGACCGCCCCGAGCCGGCGGTAGGCTGGCGTCTGGCGTGCCGGGAAGTCTGGTCGGCGACATCGATCGACGCGGGGGCTCCCATTGTCCGGCACTGCGCAGGCATCCTCTTCGACCCGGCCCCGACGCCTGGTGCGCGCCATGCGCGGCGACCGCGCCGGCGGTGTGGCGCTGGCGCTGGGCACGGTGGGCGCGCTGGCCTGGGCCAACTGGCCCGGGTCGAGCTACCGCCACGCCTGGGGGACGGTGGCGCCGTGGTCGTCGTCGCTGGGCCTGCGGCTGACGCTGCGCGACTGGGTCGACCAGGGGCTGCTGCTCGTGTTCTTCCTCCTCGTCGGCCTCGAGATCCGCCGGGAAGCGACCGCCGGGGAGCTGGCGTCGTGGCGCCGGGCGGCCCTCCCGGTGATGGCGGCCCTGAGCGGGATGCTCGTCCCGGCGGGGATCTACGCCGCCGTCACCGCCGGGTCGCCCGCGGCGCGCGGCTGGGGCATCCCCATGGCCACCGACGTCGCCTTCGCCCTGGGGGCGCTGGCCCTCGTGGGGGCGCGCTCCATGCCGCGGCTGCGCGTCTTCCTCATGACGCTGGCGGTCGCCGACGACATCTTCTCGGTCGTGGTCCTGGTCTGCTTCTACAGCGCCGGCGTCCGCGCCGCCTGGCTGGTGGCCGCCCTCCTGGTCCTGGCGGTGACGGTCGTGCTCCGGCTGCGCGTCGACCGGGCCGGCCCGCTGGTCGTGGCCCTCGGTGCCGCCGCCTGGCTGGCGCTGCTGCACGCCGGCGTCGAGGCCGCCGTCGTCGGTGTGGCCGTCGGCCTCCTGGCGCCGCCGGTGCACCGCCCGCACCGGGCACCCGCCCGACGCGCCCGGTTCGCCCACGTCGTGGCCGGTACCGGCGCCCGGCGCTGGGAGCTGCGCCTCGGGCCGTGGGTGAACGTCGTCATCCTCCCCGTGTTCGCGCTGGCCAACGCCGGGGTGGCGCTGTCGGGCTCCGGGCTCGGCACCGCCCAGGGCCTGCGCGTCTTCGCCGCCGTGGTGGTGGCCCGCGTGGCCGGGAAGCCGCTCGGCATCGCCGCCGCCCGTTGGGCCACGGCGCGCCTGCAGACCGACGGGGCCTCCTCGCCCGTGCGCGGCAGGGCGCTCGTGGGCCTGGGGGCCACCGCCAGCGTCGGCTTCACCATCCCCCTGCTCGTCGTCCGCGCCGCCTTCCAAGACGGCCCGCTGGCGTCGGGCGCCATCGCCGGGCTGCTGGCGGCATCGGTGCTCGGCTGGGCCCTGGCGCTCGCCGTCCTGCGTGACGGCGCGGCCGGCGGAACGGTCAGCGAGCCGCCGGTCCCAGGACGAGGTCGGCCAGGCGCGACCGCTGGAACCCCTGGGCGCCGAAGAGGAGGTCGTCCTGCTTCGCCCGCCGGTACAGCAGATGGCAGTCGACGTCCCAGGTGAAGCCCACGCCCCCGTGCACCTGGATGCTCTCGGCCGTGACGAAGTCGGCGGCCTCGCTCACGAACCCCTTGCACATGGCCGCGGCGCGCTCGCGCTCGGGGTCCTCGGCGTCCGACGCCCACGCCGCGTAGTGCGTCCCCACCCGGGCCAGCTCGACGCGGTGCAGCATGTCGGCCGCCTTGTGCTTGATGACCTGGAACGTGGCGATGGGCCGGTCGAACTGCACACGCACCTGGGCGTACTCGACCGCCAGGTGCAGGGCGCGCTCGGCCGTCCCCACCAGCTCGGCGCACACGGCCACGTTCACGTCGTCGAGCACGCGCCGCCACAGCGCGCCGTGGTCACCGGGCGGGCCCACGCGCCGGGCCCGGCGGCCGTCGAGCACGATGCGGGCCACCTTGCGGGTGACGTCGAGGGCGGGCACGGGCTCGCCCGCCGGCTGTTCGAGGAGGAAGGTGCCGAGCCCGTCACCGTCGCGGGCCACCACCAGCGCGAAGTCGGCGGCGGCGCCGTCCAGGACCACGGGCTTGGTGCCCCCGAGCACCCACCCGTCGCCCGCCGGCGTGGCCCGCGCGCCCAGGCCGGCGAGCGGGTCGCCGTGGCCGGGCTCCTCGACCGCCACCGTGCCCCGGCGCCGGCCGGCCGCCAGGTCGGGCAGCACCTCGTCGAGGCCCAGGCGCACCGCTCCCAGCGTGGCCGCCACCGCCGAGGACAGCACGGGGCCGGGGAAGGGCAGCCGGCCCAGCTCCTCCTGGAGCACGACCAGGTCGACGAGCCCGAGGCCGAGACCGCCGGCCGACTCCGGCACGAGCACGCCCAGCCAGCCGAGGTCGGCCATGGTGGCCCACAGCGCCGGGGTGACGCCGACGGGGTCCTCGATCATGGCCCGCACGTAGGCGGACGGCGCCTCGGAGGCCAGGGTCGTCCGCACCGCGGCGCGGAAGTCGTCCTGCTCGGCGGAGAAGGTGAAGTCCACGGGTCGGCTTGCCTGACCGCGGCCCGCTACGCCAGGCGCTCGATGACGGTGGCGTTGGCCTGGCCGCCGCCCTCGCACATCGTCTGGAACCCGTAACGGCCGCCGGTGGCCTCGAGCTGGTTGAGCAGCGTCGTCATGAGGCGCACACCGCTCGCCCCCAACGGGTGCCCGATGGCGATGGCGCCCCCGCGCGGGTTCAGGCGATCGGGTTCCGGCGAGAAGGCGCGGGCCCACATGAGGGCGATGACCGCGAACGCCTCGTTGCACTCCACGGCGTCGAAGTCGTCCACCGCCATGCCGGTGCGCTCGAGCAGCTTGCGCGTGGCGGGCACGGGGGCCGACAACACGATGGCGGCGTCCTCGGCCGCCACCGCGAAGGCGTGGAACCGGGCGCGGATCGCGAGCCCCAGGCGCTCGGCCACCGACCGCTCGGCGATCAGCATGGCGGCGGCGCCGTCGGTCATCTGCGACGAGTTGCCGGCGGTGATGTCGGTGGCGGTCTCGGGCTCGAACGGCTGCGCCGGGGGGAGCGCGGCGAGGCGCTCCAGGGTGGTGTCCCTGCGGATGCCCTCGTCGGTGCTGAGCACCTGGCCGGTGAGGGTGCCCTCGTCGTCGCGGACGGGGACGGGGATGGCCTCCTTGGCGAAGTGCCCCGAGTCCGTGGCCGCCGCGGCGCGGCGGTGGCTCTCGAGCGCGTACTCGTCCATGTCCCGGCGCGTGATCTTCCACTGTTCGGCCAGGAGCTGCGCCACCCGGAACTGCATCCACAGCCGGCCCTCGATCGCGTCGAGGAACGACTGCGGGAACGGGCCCGTCCCGCCGCGGGCGTTGGAGGCGAGCGGGACGCGGCTCATGGACTCCACGCCGCAGGCGACGGCGATGTCGTAGTGGCCCGCCACCACACCCGCGGCCGCGAAGTGCACGGCCTGCTGGGACGAGCCACACTGGCGGTCGACGGTGGTGGCCGGCACCGACTGCGGGAGCCCCGCCGCCACCCAGGCGTTGCGGGCCACGTTGGTCGACTGCTCCCCCACCTGGCTGACGCACCCGCCGATGACGTCGTCGACGCGCCCGGGGTCGACCTTGGTGCGCGTCACCAGGTGCGACAGGGTGTGGGCGAGCAGGTCGACGGGGTGCCAGGTGGCCAGCGCGCCGCCGCGCTTGCCGAAGACGGTGCGACAGGTGTCGACGATGACGGCTTCGCGCGCTGCGGCCACGGTCAGCCCCGCGCCCGGCGTCGGGCACCGGGCTCGTCGAGGGTGGTGCTGGACTCCCGGCTCCCGCTCATCGGCCCCTCCTCGCAGGCGCCCCCACGTTCCCCCCGCCGGGGATGGCGAACGCTCAGTGTAGTAAGTTCGCTGACGATGGTGTCAGGTCCGGTGCCCGCCCGCCAGCGCGCGCCCGAGCCGCCCGAGCCGGCGGGCGCGGCCGGCCGATGAGCTCTGTCGACCTCTCCGAGGACGACGACCGGGCCGCGCTGCGCACGCTGGCCCGCGACGTCGCCGAGCGCGACATCGCCCCCCATGCGGCGCGTTGGGACGAGACCGAGGAGTTCGCCGAGGAGTCCCTGCAGGCGCTGCGGCGCGCCGAGCTGTTCAGCGTGACCGTCGGTCAGGACTACGGCGGGATGGGCATGGGCGACGTCGAGGCCGCCATCGTGCTCGAGGAGATCGCCCGGGTGGACGTGTCGAGCGCGATCCTGTGCCAGCTCGTGTTCAACGGCCCCCCCCGGGCCATCGAACACCTCGGCGGCGACGCGCTCCGGGACCGGTGGCTCCCCGAGGCCGCCCGGGGCGAGCTGTTCTGCATCGGCATCACCGAGCCCGACGCCGGCTCGGCCGCCACCTCCATGCGCGCACACCTCACCCCCGACGGCGACGGGTGGCGGCTCGACGCCTACAAGAACTACGTGACCGGCGGGCACAAGGCCGTCGCCTGCCTGGTGTGGTGCCGGTTCCCCGGCAGCGAGGCCGGGACGGGCAGGGGCATCGGGGCCGTCGTCGTCGACCTGGCGCGCCACGGGGTGAGCATCGCCGGCACGCACCGCAAGATGGGCCTGCGGGGCTGCACGGAGGCCGAGCTCGCCTTCGACGGCGTGCGCATCGAGCCCGGTGACGTCCTGGTGCCGGGCGACCCCGCGGACAACCACGGCCTCAAGACGCTGCTCGCCCACATCAACCACGAGCGCTGCGGCAACGCGGCGATGTGCCTGGGCGCCGCCCAGGGGGCCCTCGAGTACGCCATGGGCTACATGCGCGAGCGCAAGGTCGGCGACAAGACGCTCGCCAGCCTGCAGGGCCTGCAGTGGAAGGTCGCCGACATGGCCACGGCCCTCGAGGGCGCCCGCCTGCTGCTGCAGCGGGCCCTCGTGCTCGCCGGCCCCCACGGCACCCCGCCGCCGCTCGAGTCGGCCATGGCCAAGATCGCCTGCAACCTCGCCGCCAAGCAGGTGTGCGACGAGGCCATCCAGCTCCTCGGCGGCTACGGCTACAGCCGCGAGTACCCCGTCGAGCGCGCTTACCGCGACATCCGGGGGCTGTGCATCGGGGCGGGCACGGTGGAGATCCAGCGCAACTTCGTCGGCACCTCGTTGCTCGCCGGCCGCGTCCCCGAGGGGCCGGGGTGGAAGCCGGTGCGGCCGTGAGGCCGGTGGCCGTCCTCGGCGTGGGCAGCGGGGCCCCGTCGCGGCGACCGGTGGCGGCCGACGTGGGCGCGACGTGGGCGCGGCGTGGGGACCGGGCGGGGGCCGCGGCGGCTTCGCCCTCCGGCACGACGTGGGCGGCCGCGGCCCGGGCGTCTCGGTCGTGAACATCCTGACCAGCATCGTGAACATCCTGACCGGTAACGGCTGACCCGCAACTGCTGACCGCGACGAGCGACCGGCCACCGCGGACCCGCCGCAGCTGACCCGGACCGACACCGGCGGCCCGCGGCCCGGACCGCCTTCGTGGTAGCACCAGGCCCGGAAACCGGCTAGCCCCCTTGGGGCCGGCGGCCCGATCCACGACACTGGGGCGGGGAGGTCGCACGTGAGCGCAGTCAGGCTGGTGTTCGGCGCGGAGCTGCGCCGACGGTGGCGGTCGTGGCTGACCCTGGCCGTGCTCATCGCCGTCGTCGGGGGACTGGTCCTTGCGGCCGCGGCCGCCGGCCGCCGGACCGCCACCGCCTACCCGCGCTTCCTGAGCGCCCACGGCTACGACTACCTCGTCTTCAACTACAGCCCGCTGCCGGAGGTCGCCCGGCTGCCGGAGGTCGCCGCTGCCACCGCGGTCGGCGGCCCGCCCAACGCCCCGGTGACCTGTCGGTGCGGCCGCGGCATCAACGACGTGGGCTTCTCGATCAACGACCTCTCGCCAAGGGGCTTCGCGCAGACGGTCAAACTCGTCGCCGGCAGGCTGCCGGCACCGTCGTCGCCGGACGAGGTGCTGGCCTCGTACAACCTCGAGCAGAAGTTCGGCGTGCACATCGGGACCGTCGTCCACACGCCGTTCTTCACGCGCGCCCAGATCCCCGCGTTGGTCCAGGGTGCCAACCTGAGCCCGGCGGGCCCGACCATCGCCCTGCACGTCGTCGGGATCGAGGTCGACGCGGCCGAATTCTCGGCGGGAACGACGGCCACCTACGACTTCTGGGGCACGCCCGCGCTCGACCGCGCCGCGGACCCGTCGTGCACGACGTTGGAGAGATGCGCCAACTCGTACTTCGTCCGGTTGCGACACGGCGCAGCCGACCTCCCGAGGTTCACCGCCGCCCTGAGCGCACTGCACCCGGCGTTCACGCAGGACCTGGACTCGACCTCCTCGGCGGTGGCCTCGGCCATCCACCCCCAGGCGGTGGGGTGGTGGGTGCTCGCCGTCCTGGCCGGACTGGCCGCGCTCGCCACAATCGGCCAGGCCATCGGCCGGCAGAGCGTGGTCGAGAGCGAGGAGTACCCGACGCTCGGCGCGCTGGGCCTCCCTCGCAACGGCCTGGTGGCGCTCGGGACGGCCCGGAACCTCGTGGTGGCGCTGGCCGGCGCCGTCGGCGCCGTCCTCGTGGCCTTCGTCCTGTCGCCGCTCACACCGGTCGGCGAGGCGCGCCTGGCCGAGCCCTCGACGGGGCTCTCCTTCGACACCCTCGTTCTCCCGCTCGGGGCGCTCGCCACCGTTGTCGTCGTGCTGCTCCTCGGGGTGTGGCCGGCCCTGCGCGCCACCCGGGTCCAGATCGGTGACGACCAGGCGACCTATGCCCGCCCTTCGGTCGTCGCCGCCCGGGTGGCCGCGACGGGGGCGCCCCCCAGCGCTGTCGTCGGGGTCCGCCACGCGCTCGAGCGGGGGCGCGGCGCCGCCACCATCCCGGTGGGCACCGCGTTGTTCGGGACGGCCCTGGCCGTCCTCGGCCTGTGCGCCACCGCAGTGTTCGGTGCCAGCCTGTCGCACCTGACCGCCACCCCCGAGCTGTACGGGGACGACTACCAGATCTCGTTCGGCAACGAGGCCGGGCAGGGCAACGCGGCCGCCGTGCTCACCCAGCTGTCGCACGACCGGTCGGTCACCGGGATCATGCTGGGCACCAGGGACGAGATCACCGTCAACGGGACGAACGTCTTCGCCGTCGTGGGGAAGGCCGTGCGCGGGCCCCTGCTCATCTCCGCTGCCAGTGGGCGGGTCCCGGGTGCCAACGGCGAAATCGCCCTCGGCGCCACGACGATGCGCCACGTCGGTGCGCACATCGGGTCCGTGGTGCACGTGACGGTGCAGTCGCCGACCGGCGGCTCGCACACGGCCCCGTTCCGCGTCGTGGGCACGATCCCCTTCCCCAGCCAGTTCGGCCTCGGCGGCATCGGCACCGGCGCGGCGTTCACGATGGGCGGCTACTTGGACGCGGCGTGCCCTGCCGGCCCTGCCGCGACGGCCTGCCGGCGGGCCTACCAGTCCGACCAGATCTTCGCCGTGCTGGCGAAGGTCGCGCCGGGGGCGAAGGGCCGGGCCGACGCCACGCGCATCATCGCCGCCTCACAGGGTGCTGGCGAACCACCGGTTGTCCCCACGTCGTTGGTCAACTTCGGGGAGGCCGTGAACTTCCCGCTCATCCTGGGATTCATGCTGGCGCTGTTCGGTGTGGCGACACTGCTGCACCTCCTCGTCGTGAGCGTCACCCGGCGGCGGCGCGAGATGGGCCTGCTCAAGTCCATCGGGTTCCTGAACGGCCAGGTCGGCGCGACCGTGTGCTGGCAGGCGACCACCGTCGCCCTCGTGGGCATCGTCGTCGGCATCCCCGTCGGCGTGGCCGTGGGCGAGACGGTGTGGCGCGCCTTCGCCGCCAACCTGGGGGCCGTGCCCGTCGCCGTCGTGCCCGCCGGGATCATCGTCGCCCTGGGGGCGGGCGTCCTGGTGGTGGCGAACCTCCTGGCCGTCGCCCCGGCCCTCGCCGCGGCGCGCTCGAAGACCTCGGGGCAGCTCCTACGCACGCAGTAGGGCGTCGCGCGCCGTCCACTCCTCGCACGGCGTCGGGCTCGACCAGCACCTGTCGGGCACCGCCGCGATCTTGTCGCCCAAGGCGGTGGAGCGTCGTCGGTACCTGTCGGACACCTCGGTCATGTCGGGCTCCTCGTCCCTGCCGCGCGGCGGTCGTCGTCCCACGCCTCGAACCATTCCCCGAATCCCCCGAGATCCCGCAGCACCACCTCGGCGCCCGCAGCGCGCAGCTCGTCGGCGGATGCCGGCCCCGTGGACACCCCCACCGCCACGATCCCCGCCGCCCGGGCGGCATCGACGTCGGCCGGGTGGTCGCCGACGTAGGCCAGCGCGCCGTTGTCGGCCAGCGCGCCCCCCTTGGCGGCGCCGAACCGCTGGCCCACCACCACGTCCGCGGCCATGCCCACGACCTGGAGGCTCGTGCGCGCGTGGGGCTCGAACTTGGCCGTGACCACCACCACGCGGCCACCGCGCCCGTGCACCGTCCGCACGGCGGTCGCCGCTCCCGGCATCGCCTCGGTCAGGTGGAGCAGGGTGGCGTGGATGGCGCGGAACCGGGCGCAGGCGGCGGCGAGGTCGTCGGGCCCGAACCACGGCGAGAGCGCCACCTCGAGCGGTGGGCCGAGCGTGGCGAGGATCTCGTCGGCGTCGACGTCGACGCCCGTCTCGCCCGCCAGCGCGTCCAGGGCGCCCCGCACGCTCCTGCGCGGGTCGATCAGCGTCATGTCCAAGTCGAAGCCGATCACGGGCGGGGGCGCGGGCCGGTCAGGCGGCATGCGGTGCACGGTAGCCGCCCGCCCGCGGGGCGACGCCGCCCGGGCACGCCCGTCGCGTAGGTTGGCAACCGCCCGGGACGCCGTCGCGCCACACCGGGCCTCGCCTGCACCCGCGGGCCGACGCCATGGAGGACAGCCGATGGACACGACTGGCGACTACCGGCCGAGCGCATTCGACTTCGTGGCCGACCAGGTTCGGTTGTACGAGGCGACGGGAGGACGTGAGGGTGACACGCTCGAGGGCAAGCCGGTCGTCATCCTGACGACGCGGGGCCGGCGCACCGGGGCGGAGCGCAAGTCGCCGCTCATGCGCGTCGAGCACGACGGGCGCTACGCCGTCGTGGCCTCCATGGGCGGCGCCCCCCGGCACCCGGTCTGGTACCTGAACCTCGTCGCCGACCCGATGGTCCGGCTCCAGGACGGTGCCCGGGTGATGGAGCTGCGGGCGCGTACCGCCACCCCCGAGGAGCGGCGGGAGTGGTGGCCGCGTGCCACCGCGGCGTGGCCGGCCTACGACGACTACCAGCAGAACACCGAGCGCGAGATCCCCGTCGTGATCCTCGAGCCCGTCTCGTAGCGCCCCGGCTCAGTCCTTCTTGCCCAGCAGGGGGTGCGCCGGCATGCCGATCGGCTGGAGGTGCTGGCCGAGGACGTCGTGGAAGTGCTCGGCCACCTCGCCCGGTGTCCAGCCGCCGTCGCGCCACATGGCCGCCACCTGCCGCGGCGTCTGGAAGATGGTGTACGCGTACCCGGTCCGCCCCAGCACCTGGCCGTTCACGTAGCCCGCCTGCTCCGAGGCGAGGAATGCGACGAGCGGGGCGTTGAGCGCGGGGTCCTGGTCCGGGGGTGCCTCCGCCCCGCCGAAGAGGTTCTCGGTCATGCGGGTGAGCCCGGCGGGGGCCACGGCGTTGACGGTGATGCCGTAGCGGCCGAGCTCGAGCGCCCACACGAAGGTCATGCCCATGATGGCGGCTTTGGCCGCGCCGTAGTTGCTCTGCCCGAAGTTCCCGCGCAGGCCCGCCGACGAGGTGATGTTGACGATCCGGCCGTAGCCGGCCTCCTTCATGTGGGCGGCGGCGTGGTGCGCGCAGTTGAAGGTGCCCTTCTGGTGCACGGCCACCACGGCGTCGTAGTCCTCCGACGTCATCTTGAGAAGGGTGCGGTCGCGCACGATGCCGGCGTTGTTGACGAGGATGTCGATCGACCCGAAGGTGTCGACGGCCTGCGCCACGATGCGCCCGGCACCCTCGAAATCCGACACCGACTCGCCGTTGGCGACGGCAGTCCCCCCCGCCTTTTCGATCAGCGCACACGTCTCGGCCGCCGGCCCCTGGGCGGCGCCGTCGCCGCCGAGCGTCGTGCCGAGGTCGTTCACCACCACACGGGCGCCCTCGGCCGCCAGGCACACGGCGATCTCACGCCCGATGCCCCCGCCTGCACCGGTGACGACCGCCACCCTGCCGTCGAGCAGTCCCATGCCGCTCACACCTCGCTCTCGGTCACGTCGGGATCAGTCCTGGCCGGGGAAGGTCGGTCCCACGATCCAGAGGTCGGACGGGGGGGCCGCCTTGTCCGCCGGCGCGGCGCCCGCCGGTGCCGCCCCGGGCAGGCTCGGCGGCGGCGTCGCCGGTGCGCTCGGCGGTGCCGCCGCGGGGGCGCTCCGGAGGGCCGGGCCCTGTGGCCGCAACCGCGCCGTGCCCCCGAGTGGCTGCGGCGGGCGTGGACCCGGCGCCGGCACCGCACCGCCGGGCACGGCACCGCCGGGCGCGGCACGGGGCGCAGCCGCGAACGGCATGCCGGTGGCGCCGCGCGACCCGTTCGTCACCGGGGGGGCGCTGCCGTTCGACGCGTGGCCGCCGAAGATCCCGGCCTCCAGAACCGGCTTGGCGTCGCTCGCCGGGCCCTCCCAGGCCACCGCTCCCTTCACCAGGAGCACCGCCCGGTCGGCGATGGCGAGGGCCCGATCCACCTGCTGCTCGACCACGAGGACGGCGGAGCCCTGCTGATGGATGGCCACGAGCCCGTCGTAGACCTGGTCGACGATGACAGGCGCCAGGCCGAGCGACAGCTCGTCCACGATCAGCAGCTTGGGCGGCACGGCCAGCACCTTGGCGAGCGAGAGGATGCGCTGCTGGCCCCCCGACAGGGTCCCGCCCGCCTGGCGCCGGCGCTCGGACAGCACGGGGAAGGCCTCGTACGCCCGTCCCAGCGCGTCGGCCGTGCCCCGCCGCCCCACGCGCCGGAGGAACGACAGGGTGAGGTTCTCCTCCACCGTCAGCGACGAGAACACGGCACGGCCTTCGGGCACGTGCGCCACGCCGCGCCGGGCGATGCGGTGGGCCGAGAGCCTCGTGACGTCTTCGCCGTCCACGCGGATCGAGCCGCTGCTGGCGGGCACCAGCCCGCTCGCCACGCGCGCCAGCGTCGACTTCCCCGCTCCGTTCGAGCCCACCAGGGCCACGATGCCGTCGGCGGGCACGGTCAGCGAGATGCCGAACAGTGCCCGGTAGGTGCTGTAGGAGGCCGAGACGTCCTCGAGCTCGAGGACGGGCGCCGTCGTCATGCCGTGCGCCCCAGGTAGGCGCGCCGCACTTCGGGGTCGGCCACCACGTCCTCGAACGAGCCCTCGGCGATCACCTCTCCCACGTCGAGGACCATGACACGATCGACCGCCTTCGCCACCATCTCCATGTCGTGCTCCACGAGGAGCACGGCCATGCCCTGCTCGCGCTGGGCGCTGCGCAGGACGGTGGCCAGCGCCGCGGTCTCGGCGATGTCGAGCCCCGACGAAGGCTCGTCGGCCATGAGCAGGCGGGGCCTGCCGGCCAGGGCGCGGCCGAGCTCGACCAGCCGGCAGTGCCCGAGGCTCAGGGCCGCGACGGGGACGTCGGCCATGTCCGCCAGGCCCACCAGCTGGAGCACCTCCTCGACGTGCGCCAGCTCGTCGGCATGGGGCTTGCCCTTGTTCAACAGGTCCTTCCACAGCGCGCCGTCGCCGCGGCGGGCGCGCTCGGCCACGATCAGGTGGTCGCGCACCGACAGTTCCGGGAAGACCTCGACCCGCTGGAAGGTACGCCGGATCCCGAGCCGGGCCCGGGCGTGGGCGGGCAGGTCCTCGATGGGCCGGCCGTCGAACGACACCGTCCCGCCGTCGGGGCGGAGCTGGCCGCACATGCAGTTGAACAACGTCGTCTTGCCGGCGCCGTTCGGCCCCACGAGGCCGACGGCCTCACCGGCGTCGACCGTGAGCGAGACGTCCTTCAGCGCCGCGATCCCCCCGAAACGGATCGAGATCCCGCGAGCGTCCAGCAGCGCACCACCGGCCTCACCCACCCAGGACCTCCCCCGAAAGGCTGGCGGCCGGCAACACCTCGAGGGGCGCGGCATCGACGGAGGCGGCCTCACCCTCCACGGGAAGGCCCCCTGCCCGGCGGCGGTCGTAGGCGCTGAACAGCCGGTTGACCCGCTTCATCCAGCGCCCCTTCTGGTACTCCAGGATCCCCTCGGGGTGCACGGCGTAGGTGACCGACCCGAAGGCGAAGAGGATCGGCTCGATGCCGGCGAAGCGCTGCGGCAGGTACGTGAGGACGGTGGCGAACACGGCGTAGCCCATGCCGGCCTGCACGGCACCTTCCACGGTGCGCGCCCCCAGGGTGATCACGGCCACGACGAAGACGAGCGCCCACACGTAGTTGAAGTTGGCCGCCGGGACGGGGGCCGGTGCGAGCGTCGACCCGTACAGCGCGCCGCCGAAGCCCGCGATGCCGGCCGACATGGCGAACACGGTCAGCCGGGCCGTCGCCAGGCTGATGCCCATGCTGGCCGCCGCCGTGGGGCTCCCCCGCATCGCCCCCAGGTACCGGCCCACCGTGCCCCGCTGGACGAGCAGCACGAGCACCATGCACAGCACGAGGGCGCCGAAGCACAGCAGGAGGTAGGAGCGGTCGGAGCCGAAGTCGACCGGGCCCACCACCGGCCTCGGCACCGCCACCCCGGTGAGGCCACCGCCCGACCACGAGTACTGGAACAGCAGTTGGTCGGCGAAGAGGGCGAAGGACAGGGTGACGAGCGCCAGGAGCAGGCCCGAGATGCGCACGGCCACGATGGCGATGACGGTCCCCACGGCCGCGGCCAGCAGGCCGCCCACGACGGCGCCGAGCAGCATGGGCAGGCCGGCGTGGGTGGCCAGCTGGGCAGCCGTGAAGGCCCCGACGCCCGCGAACGTCGCCTGGCACAGCGATATCTGGCCGCTCATGCCGGTGATGAGGGTGATCGACAGGAAGATGATCGAGAACCCGAGACCTTCGCTGAACGTCGTCACCCACAGGCCGGGCACCCACGTCATGTTCGAGACGAGGAAGGCGACGACCAGCACGTAGAAGGCCCACTTCGTGGGCCGTTCCAGGCGGCGGTCGCGGATGGTGACGGCGGGGGGCGCCAGCGGAGGGTCGCACGACGACAGCGGGTCCGTGCTGGCGTCGAGCGTGCGGAGGCCGGGGTTGAGCAGCAGCGTCCCCATCAGGACCACGAAGGGGAACGCCGGGTCCACGGCCTGGGCCAGGACGCCACCCGAGGGCAGGAACCCCTTGATGAGGTTCTCGATCACTCCGAGGGCAACCGCCGCGCCGAGCGCGACCGGCAGCGAGCGCATGCTCGCCACGGCGGCGGCGGTCAGGCCCGCCACCAGCAACGAGGTGAACTCGAAGGGGTCGGTCGGGATGAGCTGGGGCTGCAGCGGCAGGAAGAGCACACCGGCGAGGCCCGCCAGGGTGCTCGACAGTGCCCATGCGCCGGCGGCCACGCTGGGGGCGCTGATGCCCTCGAGCTGGGAGAGGCGGCGGCTCTCCACCACCGCCCGCATCTGCAGGCCGATGCTCGTCCACCGGAACATCGCCATGACGGCGGCCACCACGACCAGGGTGATCACGGTGATGGTGATCTCACCCCCGTTGACGGGCGTGGTGAAGAGGTGGAAGTAGACGTGGTCGGGGTTCAGCCAGAGGAAAGGCGGGTTCAACCTCGGCTGGTTGCCGAAGATGATCGGCACGGTGAGGGGGATGGCGATGAGCAGGCCCACCGACGACACCAGCTTGGCCGTGGTCGATGCGGTGGGGATGTGGCGGAAGAGGAAGCGGTCGAACGCCAGGCCCAGCACGGGCGACAGCACGAGGACCGACAGCACGAACGCCGCCAGCACCGGGACGTGGGCGCTGCGCACCAGCACGTCGAAGACGAAGGCGGCGACGAAGGCCTGCGCCCCGAACGCCAGGTTGAACACGCCCGTGGCCCGGAACGTGAGCACGAGACCCACCGCCATCAGGGCGAAGTCGCACCCGTAGGGGATCCCGGGGATTCCGTAGCTGAGGAACGTGCTCATGTCCCTGGTGGCCTCCCGTTCAGTCGACCGGCGTCACGTCGGTCGTCAGGTGCCCGGCGAGCCCGCCGGCGGGGGGACCGGAGTGGTGCTGTTGAGGTCGAAGCAGACGAACACCTGGTTGGTGCCCTGGACGAAGGACGGGACGAAGTTGCCGTTGTCGACCTTCACGCTCGCCGAGCAGAACGGCGGCGTGGCAGTGGTGTGGGAGGCCGGCCATGGGACCGGGGTGGTGACACCGTCGCCCGTGAAGCCCTTCTGGGAGTTGATCGCGTCCACGAGCCGCTTCTGTGTGAGGTCCTTGCCGACGGCCTTCAGCCCGGCCACGAACTGCGCGGCCGAGACCCAACCGTCGAGGGCCACCTCGTCGTAGGTGTGCGCGGGCTGGTACTTCTGCATCTCGCGAATGTAGGTGGCGATGCCCGGGTAGACGCCGGGGAAGGTGAGCGCAGCCTCGAACGGCACGTGCTGCAGGCCCATGTAGACGCCGGTCATGAGCGACCCGTACTGCTGGAGCGTGGTGCGGTCGTACCCGTTGAACCAGATCTGGTGCATCGTCAGGCCGTTCTGGTTGATGGCCCGCGCGAACGACACGCTCCCGTTGACGTCGAGGCACGAGAACAAGAGGTCGACGTTGTGCGACTTCATCTGCAGGACGTCCGCCGTGGGGTCGGAGCCGAACGGGAAGCTGAGGTCGGTGTAGGACACGTTCACGCCGAACTGGCGCATGCCCGTCACCGCCGCCTGGCAGGCCGCCGCCGACTGGGGCACGCCGTAGGCCACCACGGCCACCGATTGGGCGCCCAGCTGCTGGGCCATCCAGGCGTCTCCGGGCCCGGCGGTCTGGAAGTCGAGGACGGAGCCGAAGGAGCCGAACAAGGTGGGCTTGTTCGCCCAGTCGGTGGACACGACGTAGCCGAACGTCGGCGTCCCCTGGGATGCGAGGTAGCTCGCCCCACCGAAGAACGGCGTCCCCACGCCGACCACGGCGAACACGTGGTCCTGCTCGACGAGCTTCTGGGCCACGGTGAGGTCGATGGTCGAGCTCCCCTGGTCGTCGGTCTGGTAGGCGAGCTTCAGCTTGCGCCCGGCGATGCCCCCTTCGGCGTTGACCATGGAGAAGTAGGCCTGGACCCCGTTCACCACGGGGGCGAAGTCCGAGGACAAGGGCCCGGTGACGTTGGCGATGCTGCCCACGTCGATCTCCGTGGCGGTAACGCCGGGGGCGCCGTTGCCGCCGGTGCTCACCTGCGCCTTGGAGTTGGCGCACCCGGAGACCACGAGAGCCAACGCGGCCACAGCCGAGCCGACCGTCGCGATCCTCCCCCGACGACTGCGCGACATCAGTCCCCCTCTCCCTGCCCACCGCCACCCACGGGCCGCCCCGTTTCCCGACGGGGCTCCGGTCGACGACGTGCCTGACGCCGGTGTCAGTTCGTGCTCGGCCACTGTAGCCTGGGCGTGCGCTGGGCGTCGGACGCCCGCCGTGCCGGGGGACGTGACACCGCCGGCCCCCGACGAACACAGGAGGTGCTCGGGACCATGGCGCTGCGCACGGTCGAAGACGCCCACCACGCCGTGTTGGCCACGGCCAAGGAGCTGTTGGCCAAGGGCCTCGTCGAGGGGACGGCCGGCAACGTCTCGGCCCGCATGCCCGACGGCAACGTCTGCATCACACCGTCGTCGGTCGACTACCGGGCGATGACCCTCGACGACCTCGTGGTCATCGACCCCCGGGGCGAGGTGGTCGACGGCACCCGGCCGGCGTCGTCGGAGAAGGCCCTCCACCTGGCGTGCTACCAGGCCTTCGAGGAGGTCGGGTCGGTCATCCACTCCCATCCGGTCCACGCCACCGTGTTCGCCGTGGCCCGCCTGCCCATCCCGGCGTGCATCGACGAGTTCACCGTCTACGTCGGCGGCGAGGTGGCGGTGACCGAGTACGCGCCGAGTGGCACGCACGACGTCGGGAAGGCCGCCGTGGCCTGCCTGGCCGACCGGGGTGCCGCGCTGCTCGCCAACCACGGCATGGTGGCCGTCGGCAAGGACCCCGCGGACGTGCTCCACGTCACGGCGTGCGTCGAGCGGACGGCCGAGATCGTCCTCGGCGCCATGGCGCTCGGCGGCGCCGTGCCGCTCCCCGACAAGGTCAACGACGACTTCAAGGGCGTCTACAAGTACCTCCGCACGAATTGACGCCGCCCGGCGCGGCCGGCCCCGCGCACGACGGGACCGGCCCCGCTCACGACAGGACCGGCCCCACTCAGGACAGGAAGAGCCGCTCGGGGTCGTAGCGGCGCAGCGCCAGCACCTCGTCGGCGCCCACCGGGGCGAGCTCCTCGACGTGGCGCGCCACCTCGACGTCCCACCCGCACGCGCCGGCCAGCGCCCGCACGCGCGCCGCCACCGGCTCGGTGCCGGCGGGAACCGCCGCCACGCGCAGCTCCCCGTCGACCCGGCGCAGCACCCCGAGGTCGGTCACGACGCTCGTGACCCGGTCGCCCGGGCTCGTCACGTAGCCCACCCGCTCGACGAGCCGCTCGGGGCGCGCCAGGGACACCACCACGCAGCGCGCCGCCCGGCTGGCGACGTCGTTGGCGCCCCCGGAACCCACCAGGAACGGCCCCCCGGGGATCAGCGTCGAATTGAGGTTGCCGTCCCGGTCGACCTGGGCGGCGCCCAGGCAGGCCACGAGGCGCGTCCCCGGTCCGCCCACCACCATGCCGAGCACGGTCGACGCGTCGGCGAGCAGGGGGGACCCCGGGAAGACCCGGTGGTTGAAGATGTAGGGGTCGGCGGGCGTCGGCGTGTAGCCCCACAGGCCGAGCTCGGCGGTGAGGCGCAGCGCGCTCCCCGCGGCGCGCGCCCGGCCGACGGCCACCCATGCGGCCAGGTTGGCGACCCCCGCGCCCGCCAGCACGGCGTCGGCGCCGAGCGCGGCGGCCGTGGCCTCGACCTCGCGGGCCCCGAAGGCGGCGGCGCGCTCCCACGCGCTCGTCGGCGCATCGGGGTCGACCGGGTGGGCCTCGGCGTCGGCGCGCCACGACTCCGGGTCGGCGCGCCCCGCCAGCCACGCCGTGCGCTCGGTCCCGAGGCGCTCGAGGTAGTCGGCGTGGGTCGTCGGCTCGAGCACCCAGTGGCGGGCCCAGGCCTCGAAGCCCTTCCGGGTGGCGGCGCGCGCCTCGGACCAGAACCCGATGTCCTCCCCGTAGGGGGTCACGGGGAGCCCGGGCGCGTACAGCCCGCCGGGGTGGGCGCCGAAGGGGGCCTCCACCACCGCCAGCACGCGGTGGGCGGGGATCCGCACCCGGTGGCCGAGGCCGTCGAGGCGCTCCACGACGCGCTCGACCGTGGCCACCACGCCGCGTCGGGCCGCCCACGCGCCCCACGCCCCTTCGAGGAGGGGCTCGGACAGCGCCACGTTGCCCTCCTCGTCGGCGACGGCCCCGTGGACGAGGACCACGTCGGGCACGAGCGGCGCCACCAGACCGACGGGCCCGAACGGGGTGTCGGCCACGCTGAACGCATCGTTGGCGGCCATCGAGGAGCCCTGGAGCGACCCGGTGACGAGTGCGGGCAGCCCCCGCGCGGCCGCCTCGAGCCGCTGGGTGAAGGTCAGGATCGACCAGTGCTCGACCTCGACCGCGCCCGAGGCGTACGCCTCCTGGAAGATCGGGTTGGGGGTGTACGTCGGGAAGGTGTCGCCCGAGTACGCCGTGACCACCTTGGCGACCATGCCGCCGCGGAAGAACAGCGCGCCGAGCGAGCTCAGGCTGAGCATCACCAGCGTGAAGCCGGCGTCGCTCCCCCAGTGCTGCCGGGCCATCTCGCGCGCCGCCGCGGTCCACCGGCTGTGCCCGCACAGCACGTGCACGGTGTCGCCGCGCTGCACGTGCCGGGCGACGGCGTCCTCGAGCGACAGGTGCTCCACGAGCGCCCCCGATCCCCCGGTCCCCGCCGCGCCTACCGGCCGGTCCAGCGCGGCGGGCGCTTCTCGGCGAAGGCCTTCGGCCCCTCCTTGGCGTCCTCGCTCGAGAACACCTCGGTGGCGATGGACGACTCGATCCGGTACGCCTCTTTCATGTCGACCGCCAGGGCGCGCAGCACACTCTCCTTGGTCTTGCGTACGGCCAGGGGCCCGTTGGCGGTGATGCGGTGCGCGTACTCCTCGGCCTTGGCGCGCAGCTGGTCGGCGGGCACGATCGCGTTGAGCAGCCCGAACTCGAGCGCCTGCTGGGCCGGCACCCGATCCGCGCACAGGAGGAACTCCATGGCCGCCGGGAACGGGATCTGGCGCGGCAGGCGGACGGTGGTCCCCCCGCCGGCGAACAGCCCGCGCTTGGGCTCCATCACGCCGAAGTACGCCTCGGGGACGGCCACGCGCAGATCGCAGCCCCCCAGCATCTCCATGCCGCCGGCCACGCACGCCCCGTTCACGGCGGCCACGATGGGCTTGTACAGCTTCACGCCGCGCAGCACGGCGCGCACCCCGTCGTCGATGCGGTAGCCGTCGATCTCCTCCACCTGCCGCGAGGCGATCTCGCGCTGGAGCTTCGTGACCTCGGGTATGTAGGTCTTCAGGTCCGCGCCGGAACAGAAGGCGTTGCCCACACCCGTGATGATGGCGACCCAGGCGTCCTCGTCGCCGGCGAAGCGGTCCCAGGCGCCGCGCAGCTGGGCGAAGTGGTCCATGTCGAGGCTGTTCATCGCCGCCAGGCGGTCGATGGTGATCCAGACCACATGGTCGTCGCCAAGCTCGTAGTGGACGGGCACGCCTACCTCCTCTGCTCCCGGGGGAGGCCCAGGATGCGCTCCCCGATCACGTTGCGCTGCACTTCGGACGTGCCGCCGGCGATGCTCGCCGCTTTGGACCACAGCCACTGCCGCTGCCACGGCCCCCACGTGCTCGACGCCGGCCCCTCCACTGCCAGGGCGGCGTCGGACAGGTGCTGGGTCATGTCGGACCACGTGAGCTTGACCCAGCTCGACTCGGGCCCGGGCACACCGCCGCGCGCCAGCTTCGACAGCGTGCGCCAGTTGTGGGTGCGCAGCACGACGAGCGACACGTAGGCGTCGACGAGCGCGTCGGCCACGTCGGGGTCGTCGAGCGACCCGTTGCGGGCGGCCTCGGTGAACAGCCGGGAGAGGTAGCCCTCGTGCACGACCTCCTCCTTGAAGGGGAAGGTCGTGCCCCGTTCGTGCGCCAGCGTGGTCGACGCCACGGCCCAGCCCTCGCCGGCCGGGCCGACCAGGTGCTCGTCGGGGACCTCGACGCCGTCGAGGAAGACCTCGTTGAACTCGGCGTCGCCGGTGATCTGCACGAGCGGGCGGATCTCCACGCCGGGCGCCTCCATGTCCACGACGAGCAGCGACAGGCCGCGTGGTCCCGTGCTGCCGGCGACGCTGCGCGCCAGGCACAGGCCGTACCGGGCGAACTGCGCGTACGAGGTCCACACCTTCTGGCCGCTCACGCGCCAGCCGCCGCCGGGCACCGGCTCGGCGCGGGTGGACAGGCCGGCCAGGTCCGATCCCGCGCCGGGCTCGCTGAAGAGCTGGCACCAGATCTCCTCGGCCGTGGTGATGGCCGGGAGCCAGCGCCGGCACTGGTCGGGCGTGCCGTGGGCGAGCAGGGTGGGCCCCGCCAGGTTGATGCCGACGCGGTTGACGAGCTGGGCGGCGCCGCTGCGGGCGTACTCGGCGTTGAAGATCGCCACCTCCACGGCCGTCGCGCCCCGTCCCCCGTACTCGGCGGGCCAGTCGATGCCGACCCACCCGGCGGCCGCCAGCTCGGCCTGCCAGGCCCGCCCCCACGCCACGGCCTGCGCCAGGTCGTCGGTGTCGGGCGCGGGCTCCACGTGCGCCGCCAGCCACGCCCGCACCTCGGTCGCGAAGCGCTGCTCGTCGGCGTCGAGCGACAGGTCCACCGCGGCCCTACAGGTCCCAGGCCTGGGTGCGACCGCTCTCGCCGAACGCGGCGTGCAGCGCCGCCTCCTCGTCGGGGCCGAACGACCGGTAGGCGTCCTCCCCGCGGCCCCGGGTGAACACGGCGTCCCCGTCCACCCGGTCGGCGCGGAACTTCTGGTGCACGAGGGTGCGCACGAGGACCTTGTTGGTCGGCGTGGTGGGGAGCGCGCCGCACAGCCGGACGTAGCGGGGCCGCCACTTCGGGCTCAGGTCGGGTTGCGCGTCCAGCCAGGCGGCGAACGCCGCGGGGTCGAAGGCCGCGCCCTCGCCCAGGACCACGGCCGCCATGACCTGGTCGCCGGCGTCGGCGTCGGGGACCCCGTACACCGACACCAGCATGACGTCGGGGTGGCGGGCCACGATGGCCTCGATCGGCGCGGCCGGAAAATTCTCTCCGTCGACGCGCAGCCAGTCCGAGGTGCGGCCGGCGAAGTACACCCAGTCCTGCGCGTCGACGTACCCGAGGTCACCGCTCCAGTACCAGCCGTTGCGGGTGGTACGGGCCATGGCCTCGGCGTTGCGGTAGTAGCCCTCGAACGGGCCCACGCCCTCGGCGTTGACGATCTCGCCCACGCACTCCTCGGCGTTCACGAGCCTTCCCTCGCCGTCGAACACGGCACGGGGCAGCTCGTTGCCGCCGGGGTCGACGACCTTGATGCCCTGGCGCAGGCGGCCGACCGACCCCCGGGGCACGCCGCCCGAGCGGTCGAGGGCGATGCCTCCTTCGGTCGAGCCGAACACGTCGACCACCGCCACCCCGAAGCGCTCGGCCACCGCCTCCACCACGTGCGGGGAGCCCTCGTTGCCGTAGGCCAGCTTGAGGGGGTTGCGGGCGTCGTCCGGCTTCTCGGGCGTGGCGAGGAGGTACGCCAGCGGCTTGCCGGTGTAGTTGAACCACGTGGCGCCGTACCGGCGCACGTCGTCGAGGAACCGCGACGCGCTGAAGCGCCGGGCGAGGCCGACCGAGGCTCCCGCCACCAGCGCCGGGGCCAGGCCGACCATGAGCGAGTTGGAGTGGAACAGCGGCATGGCCAGGTACCCCACGTCGTCGGGGCCGACGTCGAGGACCATCGTCATGCGGTTGCCGGTCGTGAGCAGCCGCCGCTGCGTGCAGCGCACCGCCTTCGGGGCCGCCGAGGTCCCCGAGGTGAACAGCAGCACCCACAGGGTCTCCACGTCGGGCTCGAGGCCGGCGTCGCCCTCACCGGGGCCCCAGGGCGCCAGCGCGGCGTCGAGCTCGTCGCCCAGGACGACGGGGGGGTCGTCGTCGTCGGCGAAGCGCCCGGACACGAACAGGCCACCGGGGAGCGCCAGCTCGGCCGCCACCGGGGCCAGGAGCTCCTGGTGGCGTGGCTCGGTGATGAGCAGCTGGACGTCGGTGTGCGTGATGTCGGCGAGCAGGTGCTCGTCGCGTCGCGTGTGGTTGAGGCCCACCACCGCGGCCCCGACGAGGGCAGCGCCGGCCAGGGCGAAGACGTAGTCGGGGGTGTTGTCGAGCAGCACGGCGACGTGCGGCGGGCGGTCGGGGTCGAGGCGTCGGCGGAAGAGCCCGGCGAAGCGCGTGGCCTCCCCGAACAGCTCGGCGTGCGACCAGGTGCGATCGCCGAAGTGCAGCGCCGGCCGCGGCGCGTACACCGGGTCGGTGCCGTTGCGCCTGAGCAGGGCGGCGGCGTTGGGCGCCGGCAGCGGCGCCTCGCCCGGTGCCGGCGCCAGGGCGACGCGCTCGGCGACCTCGGGCGGGGCCACGACGTGCGTCCGGGAGGCGGCGCGTTCTCTGACCACGGCGTCAGGTTAGGGCAATCGGCGCGGCGGTAGCGTGGCCGGATGGCCCAGGTGCAGGGGGTGCGACGACGGTCCGGACCACGGCTCCGCCCCACCCTGGTGCCCGCCGGGGCGGCGCGCTACCGCCGTGCCGGGGGCCCCTGGGACCGCGGCGCGCTGGACGCATCGTTCCGGGCGGGCCCGGGGCCGGCGGTCGTCGACGGCGCCGGCCGCCTCGACGCCGCCGCCGTCCGCCACGGCGTGGCCGCGCTGGCCGGACGGCTGGGCGCCGCCGGGGTCCGGCGCGGGGACGCCCTCGCCTGGCAGCTCCCGAACGGCGCCGCCGCGCTGCTGCTGTACCGGGCGTGCTGGCGGCTCGGTGCGGTGGCGGCGCCGCTGCACCACCGCATGGGCGCCGCCGAGGTGGGTGCCGCCCTCGACCAGGTGCGGCCCGTGCTCGTGGTGGCCGGCGCGGGCACGCCGGCGGCCGAGGTGCGCGGCGCGCTCGTCGTGGCGGGGGGGACCGGTCCCGGCGACCTCCTCGAGTGGCTGGCCCCGGCGCCGGCGATGGCCGCCCGGGACTGCCCCGCCCGTCCCGCCGACGTCGCCGTCGCCCTGTTCACGTCGGGGTCGACGGGCGTTCCCAAGGCCGCGCTGCACACCCACCGCAGCCTCGGGTACAAGGCGGCGCTCATGGTCGCCGTGCACGGCCTGGGCCCCGGCGACGCCGTGCTCATGCCCGCGCCGCTGGCCCACGTGTCGGGGCTCCTCAACGGGGTGCTCATCCCGGCCGCGGCGGGGATCCCCACCGTCCTCATGGCCGCGTGGGACCCCGACGAGGCCTTGCGCCGCATCGAGGGCGAAGGCGTGTCGTTCATGGGGGCGCCGCCGATCTTCTTCTCGCAGATGGCCGGCGCGGCAGGGTTCCGGCGCGAGCGCGTGCGCAGCCTCCGGCTCGTCTCCACCGGCGGTGCGTCGGTCAGCCCGGCGTTCGTCGATGCCACCGCCGAGGCCTTCGGCTGCCGGGTGAAGCGCACGTACGGGTCGACCGAGGCGCCGACCGTCACCACCTCGGGGCCCGACGACGGCCCCGGGCGCGCCCGGGACACCGACGGCCGCGCCGTGGGCGAGGTCGAGCTCGAGGTGCGCGACCCCGACAGCGCCGTGCGCCTGGGGCCCGGTGCCGTCGGGGAACTGTGGCTGCGCGGCCCGGAGCTGTTCGCCGGGTACGCCGACCCCGCGGCCACCGCGGCCGTCCTCTCCTCCCGGGGACGGTGGTACCGCAGCGGCGACCTGGGCGTGCTCGACGAGCAGGGGTGGCTGCGGGTGGTGGGTCGACTCTCGGACATCATCATCCGCGCCGGGGAGAACATCTCGGCGTCGGAGGTCGAGGCCGTCCTCGAAGCGCACCCCGCCGTGCGCCACGCGGTGGCGGTGGCGGTGCCCGACCCCGAGGTCGGTGAGCGCGTGGCCGCCTTCGTGGAGGCGACGGCCCCGTTCGACCTCGACACCTGCCGGTCGTGGTTCGCGGCGCGTGGCGTCACCCGCTACAAGACGCCCGAGATCGTCGTCCGGCTCGACGCGCTGCCGGTGCTCGCGGCGGGCAAGCCCGACCGCAAGGCGCTCAGGACGCTGGCGGCCGACCTCGCCCGTCGCCCCTGACGGTCACAGGACCGGTTCGCCGGCCTCGGCGCGCGGCCGCAGGATCCTGGCGAGGCGCTCCCGGTGGTGGGCGGCGGTGCCGAAGCTCACCTGGTCGAGCTGGGACCGCTTGAGGAACAGGTGGAGGTCGTGCTCCCACGTGAAGCCGATCCCGCCGTGCACCTGCAGGCCCGACGCCATGACGCGCCGAGCCGCGTCCGAGCACCACACCTTGGCCGCCGCTGCGGCCGACGACGCCTCGGGGTCGCCGGCGCCCACGGCCCACGCCGCGTAGTAGGCGGCCGAGCGCATGCCCTCCACGTCCACGAGCATGTCGGCGCAGCGGTGCTTCACGGCCTGGAAGCCGCCGATCGGCCGGCCGAACTGCACGCGGTCCTTGGCGTACTGCACCGTCATCTCGAGCACGCGCGAGGCGGCGCCGAGCATCTCGGCCGACACCGCCGTGGCGGCGCGGTCGAGGAGGGCCTCCGCCGCCACGGGCCCGCCGAGTCGCGTCGCCGGCGCGTCGTCGAGCTCGAGCCGCGCCAGGCTGCGGGTGCGGTCCATGGCCGGCTGCGGGGCCGGACGAGCCGAGTCGGGCTGGGCCAGGGCGAACACCGCCGGCACCCCCGAGGCCCGGGCGAACACCACCACCACCTCCGCGTCCGGCCCGAACACCACGGGATCCGTCCGGCCGGTGAGCCGCCACCCCGTCCCGGCCCGGCGCTCGGCGAGCACGGCGTCGTCGCGGCTCGACCACGCCAGCGCGCCCCGGGCGTCGCCCGCGGCCAGCCGGCGCGCCCAGCCGGCCATGTCGACGTCCCCGAGGCCGGAAACCCCGCCCGCGGCGACGCCGGTCGTGTCGCCGGCCTCGGCGCCGTCCGCCGCGTCGCCCGCATCGCCACCGGGGGCGGCGGCCGCGGCCAGCGCCCCGTGGGCGAGGACGGTGCCGACGAACGGCACCGGGGCCAGATGGCGGCCGAGCTGCTCGCACAACACCGCCACCTCCACCATGCCGAGGCCGAGCCCGCCGTCGTGGGCGGGGCGCTCGACCGCCGGCCATCCCTGCGCGGCCATGGCCTCCCACAGCTCGGCGTCGAGGTGGCGCTCACTGCCGGCGACCTCCCGGACCCGTGTCGACGGACAACGCCCCTCCAGGAGGGCGGCAGCCGCATCGCGCAGCGCGACCTGGTCGTCGGAAAGCTCGAAGTCCACGCGGCGAGCCTACCGACCGGCCGGTTCGGGAGCCTGACGTGTGTGTCATGCTGGCGCGGCCCGATGGACCTGACGACGACGCCGGAACAGGATCACCTGCGGAGCCAGCTACGGGAGTGGCTCCACACCCACCTGCCGTGGGAGTACGGGGTGGGCCTGCCCCCGCGCTTCGACGACCTGGCCGAGGAGGTCGCCTTCGGCCGGCGGTGGCAGGCGGACCTGGCGGCCGCGGGATGGGTGGCGGTGACCTGGCCGGCTGCCTACGGCGGCCGGGGGCTGGGGCCCGCCGAGAATTTCGTGGTGCAGGAGGAGCTCGCCCGGGCCCGGGCCCCCGAGCTGGTGGGCCGCATCGGCGTGAATCTGGCGGGCCCGACGCTGCTCGCCCACGGCACCGACGAGCAGAAGGCACGGTGGCTCCCCGCCATCCCCACCGCCGCGGCCCTGTGGTGCCAGCTGTTCTCCGAGCCCGACGCGGGCTCGGACCTCGCGGCGGCGCGCACGGCGGCGCGCCGGGTGGCCGGAGGATGGGAGCTCGAGGGTCGCAAGGTGTGGACGTCGTACGCGCAGTTCGCCGACTGGGCGGTGTGCCTGGCCCGGAGCGACGCGGCGGCCCCCAAGCACAGGGGCCTGTCCTACTTCGTGGTCGACATGCACGCGCCCGGTGTCGAGGTCCGCCCGCTCGTGCAGCTCACCGGCGAGGCCGAGTTCAACGAGGTGGAGCTGCACGAGGTGTTCGTGCCCGACCACCAGCTCGTGGGGAGCCCGGGAGAAGGGTGGCGGGTGGCGGGCTCGACCCTGTCGCACGAACGGGGGGTGAACCCCCGCCAGCTCGTCATCCACCTGCAACACCTCGAAGAGCTCCTGTCGGCCGCGGCCGACGCCGGTTCGTTCGACGACACCAGGCTGCGCCGGCGCCTGGCCCAGGCCTACGTCGAGGTGCGCCTTTTCCAGCTGCTCAATTGGCGATCGTTGTCCAAGCTCCAGCGCGGGCTCGAGCCCGGCCCCGAAGGCAGCATCCTGAAGCTCTACTGGAGCGAGATGAGCAAGCGGCTGCACGCCCTGGCCATGGATGTGCTCGGGCCGGCGGCACCGCTGTGGCGGGACGCGCCCGGGAACCCCGGGGACGGGTCGTGGCAACGGGCATGGCTCTACTATCAGGCGGCGTCGATCTTCGCCGGGACCAACGAGATCCAGCGCAACGTGATCGGTGAACGGGTCCTGGGCCTGCCCCGCGAGCCCGTGGCCACGGAGGCCGTGCCGTGAGCGCCCGGGGCTGGCGACGGGGCGGCGCCGTGGCGCTGTCGAAGGAGGCGGGCAGTGGGAAGTGACGAGCCGGTGGTCAGGTACGACGTCGACGGCGCCGTGGCGACGCTCACCATGAACCGGCCCACGGTGGCCAACGCGCAGGACACCGCCCTCATCGACGCCCTCGACGCCTGCTTCGACCGGGCCGACGACGACGACGAGGTCCGCGTGGTCGTCCTGGCCGGCGCCGGGAAGCACTTCAGCGCCGGCCACGACCTCAAGGCCCTCGTCGGGAACGAGGAGCCCGACAGGTGGGTGGCGATGCGCGCCACGCCCGAGGGGAAGTTCCGCCACGAGCAGGTCATGTACGTCGACCGCTGCCGGAAGATCCACGACTTCCGGAAGCCCACCATCGCGGCGGTGCAGGGGAAGTGCGTGGCGGCCGGCCTGATGTTGGCGTGCATGTGCGACCTCATCGTGGCGGCCGACGACGCGTCGTTCTCGAACCCCGTCCTGCGCATGACCGGCGCCGGCGTCGAGCTGCTCGTCGAGCCCTGGGAGCTCGGCATCCGCAAGGCCAAGGAGTTCCTGCTCGCCGCCGAGGAGCTCGACGCCGCCGAGGCGCTGCGCCTGGGCCTCGTGAACAAGGTGGTGCCGCGCGCCGAGCTCATGGAGCGCACCAGCGAGCTCGCCCGGCGCATCGCGCTCGTCCCCCCGATCACGGCGCAGGTCGTCAAGAGCTCGATCAACAACGTGGGGGAGCTCATGGGCAAGGGCGCGTCGTGGCGGTACCACTTCATGGCGCACCAGTGGGCCCACAACACCGCCACCGCCTTGGCGGCGCTCGAGCAGCGCAAGCAGCTGGGGTCGATGAAAGAGGTCTTCGCGGCGCGCGACCGGGGCGACGAGCCTCCCGCCGCGCAGGACTGACGCCGCCGCATGCCGGGACCCCTCGACGGCCTGCGGGTCATCGACGTCGGCACCAGGATCGGTGCCCCGTTCTGCGCGGGGCTGCTCGGCGAGTGGGGCGCCGAGGTCGTGAAGGTGGAGCAGCCCGGCGCCGGCGACTTCATGCGCGGCATCGGCCCCTTCGTCGACGGGTACTCGCTGTTCTGGGCGGTGGAGGGCCGCGGGCGCAAGAGCGCCACGTGCGACCTGCGCACGCCCGAGGGCCAGGACCTCTTCCGTCGGCTGGCGGCCACCGCCGACGTCGTGTGCGAGAACTTCCGGCCCGGCACCATGGAAACGTGGGGGCTCGGGCCCGCCATGCTCGACCCGCGCCTCGTCGTCGTGCGCATCAGCGCGTTCGGGCAGGACGGCCCGTACGCGGCGCGGCCCGGGCTCGACCGCCTGGGCGTCGCCTACGGGGGGCTGCTCCACCTCACCGGCGAGGCGGACCGGCCCCCCGTCCGACCGGGCGTCACTGTCGCCGACTACCTCACCGGGGTGTTCGCGGCCGAGGCCGCCCTGGCCGCGCTGTACCGACGCGACGCCGGCCGTCGCGGTCACGGCAGCGGGACCGGCGCCGTGGTGGACGCCTCGCTGTACGGGTCGGTGCTGCGCATCCTGGAGTGGACGGTGCCGGCCTACGACCGGCTGGGAACGGTGCGCGCCCGGGAGGGCAACCGCCTGTCGAACTCGGCACCGCTCGACAACTACCTCACGGCCGACGGTCGCTACGTGTGCGTCGTCGCCGGCTCGGACGCCAACTTCGCCCGCCTGTGCCGGGCCATGGGTCGCCTCGACCTCCTCGACGACCCCCGCTTCGCCACGCTCGCCGACCGTGCCCGCAACGGCGACACCATCAACGGCGTCGTGGCCGACTGGGCCGCCGCCCGCAGCGCAGCCGACGTCGAGTCGGCGTGCGTGCAGCACGACGTTCCGGTGGCGACCGCCTACACCGCCCGCGAGATCGCCCTCGACCCGCACTTCGCGGCCCGCGGCGACCTCGTCGCCGTCGACGACCCGGTCCTCGGGGCGCTGCGCCAGCAGGGCCCGTACCCCAGGCTGGTCGGCGAGGACCGCCCGGTACCGAGCGGGGCACCCGCGCTGGGTGCCCACAACGTCGAGGTGTGGTGCGAGCTCGCCGGCCTGACGCCCGGCGAGCTCGCCGAGCTGCAGGCGAAGGGGATCGTGTGACGTCGGAGACGGATCGCAGAAACGGAGGCGATGAGATGACGAGGACCGGCGACCCACGGGGGCGGGCATGAGGGCGCTCGTGTTCGGCGCGCCGCCCGCACCCGACGAGGTGCGGCCCCGGCCTGCCGACGAGGTCGAGCGGCGGCTGGCGTCGCTCCCGTTCGGCCTCCACGTCGTCGACGACGCCCGGCCGCCGCGACCCGACTGGGTGGTGACGCGGCCGATCCTGTCGGGGATCTGCGGTTCCGACGCCAAGCTCGTGCTGGGCGACTTCGGTGACGGGGACGTCGACAACCCGATGTCCGCCTTCTCGTCGCTGCCCCACGTGCCGGGGCACGAGGTGGTGGCCGAGGTCGTCGAGCTCGGGCCCGAGGCCTCCGGGGTGGCGGTGGGCGACCGGGTGGTGCTCAACCCGTGGCTCAGCTGCGCGCCGCGCGGCGTCGACCCGCCCTGCCCCGCCTGCCGGGCCGGGGACCTGAACCTGTGCTGGAGCTTCACGCGCGGCGCGCTGGGCCCCGGTGTGCACGTCGGGGTGACCACCGACGCCCCCGGCGCCTGGGCTGACCTGCTCGCCGCCCACGACTCGATGCTCATCCCCGTGCCGGCGGGGGTCCCCGACACCCTGGCGGTGCTGGCCGACCCGTTCGCGGTGTCGATGCACGCCGTCGTGCACCACCCGCCGCCGCCGGGGGGCAGGGCCCTCGTCTACGGGGCCGGCGCGCTGGGCGCCACCAGCGTCGCCGCCCTGCGGGCGCTGTACCCCGACGTGGAGGTGGCCGTGGTGGCGCGCTTCGCCGCACAGGCCGCGTTCGTCACCAAGCTCGGGGCCACCAAGGTCGTCGGGCACGAACCTCGTCGGCAGGTGGTCGAGGAGCTCGCCGAGTGGTCGGGCGGCGTGCTCCACGAGCCGTTCGACGGACTCCCCGTCGCCCACCCGGGTGGCATCGACGTCGTGTACGACACCATCGCCAAACCGGAGACCCTCGAGGTCGGCGTGCGCGTCCTCGCCGAGCGCGGCACCCTCGTCCAGAGCGGTGTCAGCACGCCCGGGCGGTGGGAGTGGACGCCGATCTACTTCAAGGAGCTGACCATCGCCGGCTCCAACGCCTTCGGTATCGAGGAGGTCGACGGCGTGCGCCGGCACGCCATCGCCCACTACCTCGACATGACGGCGTCGGGGCGGGTGGACCTCACCGGCATGCTGACGCACCGGTTCCCCCTCGAGCGGTGGTGGGACGCCCTCAGCGCCCTCGCCCACCAGGACACGAGCGGCGCCATCAAGGTGGCGTTCGAGCCGTCCGCGGCCGGTCCGTGACTACGATGCCTCGGGCATGGGACCGGCCACCACGCCCGGCGCCGAGGCGGGGCGCAGCCCGGTGAGCACTGGCGCCGCCACGGGGGCCGCGCCGGGCGCACGACCACCGTCGCGGCGGGCCCGCGCCACGGTGGTCGCCGGCGAGCCTGCCAGCAAGCGCGCCCTGCGGACCCAGGGTCGCAAGACGATGCGCAAGCTGCTCGACGCGGCCATGGTGGTCTTCGCCCGCCGCGGCTACCACGCGGCGCGCGTCGACGACATCGTGAAGGTGGCCCGCACGTCGCACGGCACCTTCTACCTGTACTTCTCCAACAAGGAGGACCTGCTGCGCGCCCTGGTGGGCGAGGCCGGCGCGGTGGTGGCCGCCCTCGACGACGCCCTCGGGCCGGTGGGCCCGGACGCGCAGGGATGGCAGGAGCTGCGCGCCTGGATGGAGCGGTTCTCCGAGGCCTGGCAACGCTACGCCCCGGTGCTGCGTGCCTGGACCGACCTCGTGATGAGCGACAAGGAGTTGAGCGCCCAGGCCCATGCGGCGGCCGGGGGCGTGGCGAGCACGCTCGCCAAGAGGATCGCCGAGGCGGGGCCGCAACCGGGCATCGACCCGAACGCCGCCGCCGAGGCGGTCGTGGCCATGGTCGACCGCTTCCACTATCTCCGTCAGTTCGCCGGCGAGCCCGTCGACGCCTCGGCGCTCGACACCCTCACCACCATGGTGCACCGTGCCCTGTTCGCCGGCGGCACCCCGCCGCCGGAGGTGCTGTCGGTGGACGGCGAGGTCGGCACCCCCCCGTAGGGACGATCGGGCCCGGGCGGGCGCCGGAACGGCCGAGCGCTCGCCGGACGACGCCGGCGCCGGCCTGCTAGCCCGACGCCCGGCCCGGCCTGCCGTCGACGGCGGCGCGCCCTCGCTCCCAGCCCCGCCGGGCGGACGGCATCGCCTCGTACACCTGGACGAGCCCGAAGGCGGGCTCGGTGAGCACGAGGCTCCCGGCGATCTCCTCCCAGGTGGCGCCCACCTCGGCCGCCAGCATGGCGTGGCGCTCGATCCCCGCGGGGTTGCGGAGGATCACCGTGCACACCATGCGGATCAGCTCGTGCGTCTTGCGGTCGGGCGCACGCAGGGAGTCGATCTGCGCCAACCAGCCGTCCTGCGCCTCCTGGAGCCCGGGCTCGACGCCGCGCAACTCGACCCCGAACGGGTACAGCCAGTCGTCGCCGGACTCCGGGTCGTCGTGCTCGTCTGCCCTGGGGCTCACCACGCCACCTCCGCCGCACAGCATGGCAGAGCGCCGCGTGGACTCCCAAGCGGGTCGACGCGCCTCAGGTCCCGGGCCCGGCGGCGAGGAAGCGCGCATAGCGCTCGGACGCAGCCGCGTGCCAGCGCGCGTCGGGCTCGACCCGACGGCCGACGTGGGCCCACTGCCGGGCGGCGTCGAGGGACTCTTCGAGCCCCGCCGTCCAGCGCGCCACGTAGGCGGCGCCCAGCGCGGCCCCCTCGGACACCGCGACGGTGTCGACGGGCAGCCCCGTGGCGTCGGCCATGGCCTGCATCCAGGGCACCACGTTGGTCCCACCCCCACTGGCCACGATGCGGCGGGCGCTGATCCCGGCGCGCTCGAGCATGTGCCGCACCACGAACCCGCTCGCCTCGTAGGCGGCGCGCTCGACGGCGGCGGCGTCGTGGGTGATGTCGAGGTCGTGGAGCCCGGCACGCAGCGACGGGTCGTGGAACGGGGCCCGCTCGCCGCGCAGGTAGGGGGTCCACACCGGCACGCGCCCGGGCTCACCGGTGCGCGGCGGCTCCGCGGCCGCGGCGACGGCCGCGGCGCCCGGGCCGGCGGCGGGCCGGCGGCGGGGGGCGACGCCGTGCAGCAGGGCACGGGCCCAGTCGACGAAGAGCGCACCGGCGTTGCTCGGCCCGCCCACGAGGCACTTGCCCGGGACCGTGTGCGGGAGCGTCCACAGGCCCGGGGCCTCGATCCAGTCGTCGACGACGGCCCACACGATGAGGGTGGCGCCGCAGATCACGAGGACGTCGCCGGCCTGGTCGGCGCCTGACACGATCTGGTCGCACAGGGCGTCGACGGTGCCACCGGCGAGTACGGTGTCGCGCCCGGTGACCGTCCCCGCCACCTGCCCCATGGGGACCACCACGGGGAGCTGTTCCTCGGTCACACCCATCCTGGCCAGGACCGTGTCGTCCCAGCCCGCACCGGTGCGCAACGAGCCCATGCACATTGCCATGCCCGTGTCGATGGCGGGGACGCGGCCCAGGGCGTAGTTGGCGACGGCCTGGGCCGGCCAGTAACCGCGGGCGTCCGGGGCCTCGCGCACGGCCCACCGCACGAAGCCGCCGGCGTCGGGCATGGCCGAGTCGAGGTCCTTGGGGGCACCCGGGTCGGACACGGGCTCGGGCCCGCCGGCCGTGTCGGGCCGGCCCCGGGCGTCGCCGTAGAGCAGTCCCGGGGCCCGCGGGATCCCCCGGCCGTCGACGGCGGTGAGCGAGGGCACCATGCTGGCGACGCACACCCCCGCCACGTCGACGCCGGCCGCGGCGACCCGGGCGAAGGCCTGGAGCGGGCCCCGGCGCCACGCCTTGGCGGCGTCGTGCTCGAGCTGATCGGGCGCCGGGGTCGCCAGGCGGTGGGGGATGCGGGCCCGGGCGAGAACGGTGCCGTGGGCGTCGGCCGCCACCGCCTTGACGGCGGTCGTGCCGATGTCGATCCCGACGGTCACCGAACCTGACACGGTCGTCATGATCGGCCATTATGAATGACTTCGGCGGCCGAAGGAGGATCGATGCAGCGGACGCGCCCGCGGGCGCTCGTCACCGCCCCGGTGCGGGGACCGGGTGTCGAGCTGCTGCGCGAGATCGCCGACCTCGTCGTCGACCCCTGGATCGACCACGAGCCCCTCCGCATCTACAACGCCGAGCAGCTGGCCGAGCGGGCCGCCGCCGAGAGCGCCACCATCTTGATGGTCGAGGCCGACCGCTGCGCCGGTCCCGTCTTCGACCTCCCCCTGCTGGCCGTGGCGAGCACGCGTGGCGACCCCACCAACGTCGACGTCGAGGCCGCCACCGCCGCCGGCGTCCCCGTCCTGCGGGCGCCGGCCCGCAACGCCGACGCCGTCGCCGAGCTGGCCGTGGCGCTGCTGCTGGCGGCCACCCGGGGCGTGGTCGGTGCCGACCGCGACGTGCGGGCCGGCGACGTCTACAAGAACGGCACCATCCCCTACCAGCGGTTCCGCGCCTGGCAGCTGGCGGGGCGCACGGCGGGGCTCGTCGGCCTGGGAGCCGTCGGCCGGGCGCTGCGGTGGCGCCTCGAAGGGCTCGGCATGCGCGTGGTGGCCTGCGACCCGTACGCCGCCGACGCCACCCACACCCTGGAGCAACTCCTCGAGGTGGCTGACGTGGTGTCCCTGCACGCCCCGGTGACGGCCGAGTCGACGGGCATGATCGGCCCCGAGCAGTTCGCCGCCATGCGCGACGGCGTCGTGTTCCTCAATACCGCCCGCGCCCAGCTCCACGACGGCGACGCCCTGGTCGAGGCGCTGCGGTCGGGCAAGGTGGGCGCGGCGGGGATCGACCACTTCGTGGGCGAGCACCTGCCCACCGACCATCCCCTCACGACGTTCCCCAACGTGGTGCTGACGCCGCACATCGGTGGTGCCACCTACGACACCGAGTCCAACCACACCCAGACCATCGCCGACGACCTGTGCCGCCTGATGGCCGGGGCCACACCCCGCAACATCGTGAACCCCGATGTCCTGAAGCGCTGAGACACCCGTGGACTTCTCCTACACCGCCGAGGACGACGCCTTCCGGGCCGAGCTACGCGAGTGGCTCGACGCCAACCTCCCGGAATTCATGGCATCGGGAGAGATCGGCGACGAGAACAACCCCGACCGGCGCACCATGCTGCGGCGCCAGGCGTGGCAGCGGCGGCTGCACTCGGGGCGCTGGGCGGCCATCAACTGGCCGAAGTCGTGGGGGGGCCGCGAGGCCACCGTCATGCAGAACACCATCTACTCCGAGGAGATGGCCCGGGCCAAGACGCCGGGGATCTACAACGCCAACGGCATCTGGCAGATCGGCCCGATGATCCTGCGGTGGGGCACCGAGGAGCAGCAGCAGCGGTGGCTGCCGGGGATCCTGAGCGCCGACGTGCACTGGTGCCAGGGCTTCACCGAGCCCGAGGCCGGGTCGGACCTCGCCAACCTGCGCACGCTGGCGGTGCGCGACGGCGACGAGTACGTGGTCACCGGGCGCAAGATCTGGATCTCCACCGCGCACCTGGCCAAGTGGGGCCTCTTCCTGGTCCGCACCGACCCCACGGCGATCGAGCGCGGCGCCAAGCACGAGGGGATCACGGCGCTGATCGTCGACATGGAGCTGCCCGGCATCGAAGTGCACGTGATCCGTGACATCACCGGCGGGGAGCTGTTCTGCGAGGTCAACTTCGATGGGGCCCGCGTCCCGCTGTCCTACCGCCTCGGCGACGAGAACCAGGGATGGAACGTGGCCATGGGCACGCTCGCCAGCGAGCGCGTGGGCACCTCGGGGCTGTCGGTGTCGATGCGCATCGAGCTCGACAACCTCATCGCCACGGCCCGTGCCCACAACCCCGCCGCACTCGACGACCCCGGCATCCGGGACCGCATCGCCCGGCTGTGGACCCAGCTCGAGCTGACCCGCCTGCTCAACGCCCGGGCGCTCTCGAAGATCCTGAAGGGCGAGAAGAACTGGCCGGAGGTCCCGCTGGCCAAGCTGCAGTGGAGCTACCTGTCGCAGACCATCGCCGAGCTCGGCGTCGACATCCTCGGCCCGACCGGGGTGCTCGCCCGCGGTGGGCCCGACGCCGTGGACAAGGGCCACTGGAGCCACAACTACGTGTGGCAGCGCTACACCTCGATCGGCGCCGGCACCACCGAGGTGCAGAAGAACATCATCGCCGACCGCGCCATCAAGATGCCCCGGCGCTGACGACGTCTCGTCCGGGC
>DATKSK010000011.1 GCA_035531755.1 Acidimicrobiales bacterium
CTGATCAATGTCGACGTAGGTCATGACGCTGCCATCTCGGTCTCGGCGGAGATGACGACGGCGTCCACAGAACGATACGCCTGAAGTGAGGCGGCGACGTATGGCAGATCGGCTCGACATCTGGTGATCGGGTTCGGTGACCTTCACTGGCTGACACCGTCGACCTTCCACGAGCCAAGTCAGCGGTTGAGCCCGCTGCGAGAAGGTCGTCGACAGCGAGGGATACCACCGCTGATGAACAAGGAAGGCGAGGAGACAGACGGCGCGTACCGCCAGGTCTCAGTCAGCGTAGAAGATCGACGAGTTCAGGATCTGGGTGCCCCACAGCCACTGCCGATCTGCGGCGGAGAGACGAGCATGGTCGGCAGCCGTGTTCCACTGCGACCGGACGGTGCCGACGAGGTGTCTCGATGAGGGTGGTGCCATAGCGGGCGTGGGTCCGGCGCTTCCAGGTGATGCCCTGCTCGTAGCCGCGGAACTCCGCCGGGGGCTTGCCGTCCCGGCCGAGGGCCCAGTGCTCGTGCCAGACGTCGATGTCGGGTTAGTAGAAGTCCGGTCGGTACTGGGAGCGAGTGGCGTCGGCGACGTTGTGGAGGTTGTGGAGCGTTTCGGTCATCCGCGTCCTCATGGTTGAACACCCCTGTTCAACCCGGCTCCTCACTCGCCGTCGCCGTCTTGGGGACCGTCGTGTCGAGACTCGTTCTGTCCGGATAGCGTTCGGCCGAAGCTGGGATGAGACACAGAAGACGGTCCCCGGCGTGAAGCACTGCGTCACTCCGGGCCGCGAGCGTTCGTCGACCCACGGTGATTGCGGCAACGATCCCTCCGGTTGGTAGGTCAATCCCGTCAACTCGCCGCCCATCGGCTGGAGTGTTGTCGCTGACTCGGATCTCTATGAGGTCGTAGCCCTCGAGCGGAGCGCGAGCGACGTGGAGGTGCTCTCTCGCATCAGGAGCTGCCCATTCGGCGGCAAGGGTCCCCTCTGCCACTTCGGTGTCGGAGGCCGTGGTGCGTGCAGCCATGGCGCGGACCACGTCGCGATTGGTGATCCATCCGACAACGTGGTGACGGTCTGGGGACACGACGGGGAGGCCGTCTGGGCCGTAGAGCACGAGTTGGCGAAGGGCCTGTTGGAGGGTCTCGTCGCCGAAGAGCGCCTGCGGCCGGCGACGGTCGACCAAGTCACCGAACGGGGGAACCCACACTGCGGGCGAGGCGGCGTTGCTTGACCTTGAGTCGTCGCCCTGTGGTGCCAAGGTGGTACTCCCGTTGACGGTGCTCAGAGGTTGCATGACCTCGCCGACGGTGAGCACTTGCAGCATCGACGACGGCTTGGGCCGATCGATGTCAGTGCCGCGACGAAGCAGCTTCGTCGTGTAGATGGTCCCGTAGGTGAGCCGTTTCGATACGCCGACCGCAAGGCCCACGGCGAGCATGACGGGAAGGGTCAGCGCATAGTTACCGGTCATCTCGACCACGCTGGCGATGGCGGTGAGTGGCGCCTGCGCGGCAGCGGCGAAGACCGCGCCCATGGCGATCACCCCGTAGATTGCGGGTGAGCCCACGGCCGATCCGAAGACGTGGTGTGCGGTCACACCGAATGCGGTTCCGGCCATGGCTCCGGTGAACAGCGACGGAGCGAACACGCCCCCCGAGCCGCCGATCCCGATCGTTAGGCTCGCCGCCACAATCTTGCCGAGCACGAGAAGGACGAGGAACCACAGTACGTAGTGGTCAGCGACCGCCTTGTTCATCACCGGGTAGCCGACGCCGTAGAGCTGGGGGAGAGCGAGGAGCACGCCGCCGAGCACGATGCCTCCGACCGCCGGCCGGCACCACTCCGGGCGGCCTTTCCACAAGCGATCGCAGACGTCTTCGGTGCGATAGAGCACGGTCTTGAACCCGACGCCGATGATGGCGGCGCCCACCGCGAGGAGAGCGACAAGGAGGTAGTCGGCGTCGTGGGGGATCACGAGGTTGTGAGGCATCGCGCTGAAGATGGGGCCGCTACCGAAGAACGCCTGGCCGATCACGTCGGCCATGACGGCGGCCATGATGATGGGGAAGAGGGCGTCGATCGAGAACTCGCGCAGGATCAGCTCGAAGCCGAAGAAGACCCCGGTGATGGGGGCGTTGAAGGTGGCGGAGATGCCGCCTGCGGCACCGCAGGCGACGAGGATCCGCAGCCGGGACTCGGACATGTGGACGAACTGTCCGAGACTCGACGCGAAGGCGGAGCCGATCTGCACGATCGGACCTTCGCGCCCGACCGAACCCCCGATCCCGATGCACAGCGCCGAGGCGAGCGCCTTGACCCCTGTGACCTGAGGGCGGATGCGGCCGCCGTCTTCGGCGACGGCGATCATCACCTCGGGGACGCCGTGCCCGCGGGCCTCCTTGGCAAAGCGCTGGATGAGTGGGCCGTAGAGCAAACCACCGAGGACCGGCACGAGGAGGACGAACCAGATGCCGAGCCATGGGAGGTGGAGGCTCGCGACCCTGCCCGCCTGGCCAAACTGGTCGTGACCGGTGACGAGCCAGGTGACGCCGAAGATGAGCCATCGGAAGGCGACCGCCCCGAGCCCTGCGCCCAGCCCGATGCCGAGCGCCATCGCCACCATTCCCAGGCGGGACGTCCGCAGCCACGCTGAGGCGGGGCTGAATAGTCGACCGGCAGATGCCGTGAGCCGGCCGCCACCGGGGAGCGATGACCGGCAAGCAGGAGGGTCGCCGTCTTGCCCGTCACGTATCTCTTCGCCTACCTCAGACACCGCTTCCCCGCTGCGTATCACCCAACGATCTCTCCTCTGTGGACAATGCGTATCCGTACGCAAGCTACCAGGTAGCGTACTGGTACGCAACTTGGTACGATGAGGTCATGTCGCCGCGATCCACCGCGAACCGGGGCCGGACGGCAGCGGCCACTCCCCGCCGCGTGCCGTGGGGGACGATCTCTCGTGAACAGGTGGTTGCCGCCGCCACGCGGGTGGTCAAGAGGGGCGGCTATGAGACGATGACCATCCGGAGCCTCGCGACCGATTTGGGCGTCGCTCCGATGTCGCTCTACCGCCACGTCCGCGACAAGGACGACCTGCTCGACGAAGTCGTCGACCGGCTGCTCGCCAAGGCGTGGCAACCCTCGGCATCGAGCGCCGACTGGCAGGCCTGGGTGGCGGAGGCGGCCGAGAAGCTCCGCTCCTTTCTGACCGACCAACCCGCCGCGCTGCATGTCTACTTGCAGCACCCGGTGGTCTCTCCGGCAGCAATCGAGCGGATGAACGCGATGATGGACGTGTTCCGAAACGTCACCGTCGACGAGGAGGTGGCCCGGCGGGCCTACGCCGCCATCCACACGTACACGTTGGGCTTCGCGGCCCTGGAGGCCTCCCGCTCTGGGTGGATGCCGACAAACGACGAATCCATCGGCCTCGCCGAGGAGCTCGCCGGGTACGTAACCCCCGCGCAATTCTCGGCGGGGTTGCGTTATCTCCTCGAGGGAATCGAGCGAGAAGTCCGAGGAACCAGAGCCCGGGTGGGCGCCGAGCTCTCACGAGCCACGCAACGCAGGTCATCGAGACAACGGTGAATACGGTGACATACGGCCGTCATGAGGCGACTTCGGTCTCGGCGATACGGCGGTGGACCTCGTCCATGTCGAGGTCGCGCACCTTGCTGATCAGTTCGTCCAAGGCCGGAGCCGGAAGTGCTCCGGGCTGCATGTAGACGATCACGTTGTCGCGCAGCACCATCAGGGTCGGGATCGACATGATGCCGAACGACGCGGCCAACTCCTGCTCGGCCTCGGTATCGACCTTGCCGAACACCAGATCCGAATGTGTTTCTGACGCCTTTTCGAAGACCGGGGCGAACGCCCGGCAGGGTCCGCACCATGACGCCCAGAAGTCCACCAGTACGATGTCCTTGCTGGTCACCAGCGTGGCGAAATCCTCTTTGGTAACAGTCACCGTGGCCATTTACGCTCCTCTACGATACCCCCTGGGGTATGTAGTGCAACCATCGGCCACCCCACGTCATTCCCTCCCAGGACAGGAACCGATCCCCCGGGGGGCATAACGCGAGGCAAGGCAGACGTTCAACGCGTCTCGCCGCACTCGTAGATCGCCGCCCGCGTCACTGCCGGGAGGTCACCGACTGACGCCGACAACACCCGGGCTGGTGGTGGGCGCCGGCCCGGGCGGGGTCACGGGCAGGCTGCCGGGGTCGGTGCCACCGCTGTCGAATCGAAACGGGGGGTACTCGTCGCGCATGAGCGCGGCGTACGCCAGCACCCGGTAGCACCATCGGTTCATGCCCATCACGAAGTCGAAGACCGACCGTGGGTAATCGCCCCGCACCGCCAGGACGACGGCCGCGACGATCGCCAGCAGGGCGATGAGCCCGCCGCCGCCCGCCAGGCGCCAAGCGCCGTTCCAACCGACCCCCCACCCGCCAGCGAAGATCGCCACGATCAGGTAGTGCGGGAGGGCGAGCAGCCACCACTTCACCAGGACGAGCCCCCTCGACAGCCCCTCGGGGTAGTCGACGGCGAAGTCGGACGGGTACGTGGGGTCCGGCGCCAGGCTGAACGGTGGGTACCGGTCGGTGCCGAAGGCGCTCACGGCGTAGAAGGACACCCGCCAGGTCCAGCGCATCACGCCGACGTTGAAGTCGAAGATCGACCTCGGGTACCGGCCGGTGAACAGGATGGCGAAGCCGGAGACCACCGTAAGGACGCTGACGGCCAGCCACAAGAACGCGAGCACGATGACGTGCGGCACCACCAGGACCCACTTCACCAGCCACAGCCATCGGCTGAGGTTCGGGTCGAGCCGACCGTCGAGGCGTACCGGGTATGCATCTTCGTGAGCAGCCAGGGTTCTCGTCTCCATGGCCGGGCCTCCGCTTCGCACCGAACTCGGGCGACGACGTGTTCGCACTAATTGCAACGCGAACGGCCTCCCCCCGAGTAGAGGCGAAGGTCACGGGATCCCCGCGGGGCGGACCCCCCGCCCCGACGACGACCGACCGATCGACGAGCGACCGTCGACGGCCCGCCGCCGACCGCTACAGCGGCGCGGAGAGGGCGGAGTCGCCGACCTCGTCGGTCGAGTCGGCCTCGATCGGGCCCGGACCCTGTGTGGTGGTTCGCAGCGGGATCTCCTTGATCAGCCAGCCGAGGGCGAAGGCCAAGAGCGCGAACGGCACGGCCACCAGGAAGACGAGCTGGACCGCATGGCTGAAGGCGTCCACGAACACGATGCGCTGCGCCATGGGCAGGTGGTTGATCTGCGCGGGGTTGGCGGTGACGCTGCCTCCGTGGAACAGCTTCTGCGCGGTCGGTGACGAGTGCGCCCTGAGCTCCGAGATCAGCCGGTTGTTGAACACGGCGCCGAGCACCGACACGCCGAAGGCGCCCCCGATCGTGCGGAAGAACGTGGCCGTCGACGTGGCCGTGCCGAGTTGGGAGTACGGGACCGAGTTCTGCACGACCACCACGAGGACCTGCATCACCAGCCCGACGCCGAGCCCGACGACGAGCATGTAGGCCGCCACGGCCGCGTACGGCGTGTCCGGTCCCACCCGGGCCAGGAGGAGGAGGCCGCCGGCGAGCACCAGCGAGCCCACGATGGGGAAGATCTTGTACCGCCCGGTGCTCGTCACGAGGCGGCCGCTCGTGATGAAGGTGGTCAGCATGCCCATGACCATGGGCAACAGCTCGAGCCCCGAGGTGGTGGGCGTGGCCCCGTGGACGACCTGCAGGTACAGCGGAAGGTAGACGATGGCCCCGAACATCGAGAAGCCGACGATGAAGCCCACCCCGGACGCGGCGGAGAAGGTGCGCACCCGGAACAGGCCGAGGGGGATGACGGGCTCGGCCACCCGCGCCTCCACCAGGCAGAACGCCACGAGGAGGATCGCGCCGACGATACCCAGCCCGATGATCGTCCCCGATCCCCAGGCGTACTGCGCCCCGCCCCAGGTGGTGAGGAGGATGGCGGCGGTGACGCCCGCCGACAAGAGCGCCGTGCCGGCCAGGTCGATCTTGTGCGGGACCCGCTCGACCGGGACGTGGAGGACCGCGGCGATGGCGAACAGGGCGACGACGCCGATGGGCACGTTGATGTAGAAGATCCACCGCCACGACAGGTGCTGGGTGAACAGACCACCGAGGAGGGGCCCGGCCACGCTCGTGATCCCGAACACGGCGCCGAAGTACCCCATGTACTTGCCGCGCTGGCGGGCGGGGACGACGTCGCCGGTGATGGCCTGCGCCCCCACCATGAGGCCCCCGGCGCCGATCCCCTGCACCGCCCGGAAGGCGATGAGCTCGACCATGTTCTGCGACAGGCCCGAGAGCATCGACCCCGTCAGGAAGAGGACGATCGACAGCTGGTAGAGGTTCTTGCGGCCGTAGAGGTCGCCGAGCTTCCCCCACAGGGGCGTGGAGATCGTCGAGGTCAGCAGGTAGGCGGTGACCACCCACGACAGGTGGTTCAGGCCGTGCAGGTCGCCGGCGATGGTCGGCAGTGCCGTCGACACGATGGTCTGGTCGAGCGACGCCAGGAACATGCCCAGCATCAGCGCGCTGAGGATCACGAGGATGCGGCGGTGCTCGGCCGCGGTGAACTCCTGCTCTTCGGGCGTCGGTGGGGCGGTGGCGAGATCAGTCGACACGGCCGGCCTCCACGTCGTGCTCCAACGTGGACGCGAACCGGCCCAACAGCGATGCGAACGCCGTCAACTCGGCGTCGTCCCACCCGTCGAGGAGCTGTGCCAGCCACTCGCGCCGCGCCCGGAGGACCTTCTCCAGGGTGCGGCGCCCGGCCGCCGTCAGCTTGATGCGCGTGGCGCGCCGATCGTCGGGGTCGGCATGCCGGGTCACGAGGCCGTCGCGCTCGAGCTGCTGGACCTTGCGGGTCACGGTGGGGGCGTCCACCCCGAGCTGCTCGGCCAGGACGGTCACCCGGAGCGACTCACCCCCGGTGTGGAGCTTGTGGAGCAGGGCGGCCCCGGCCCGGTCGAGCCGGACCCCCGCCACCCGGAGCAGGCGCTCGTGCACCCTGACCTGGGTGATCGAACGGGCCACGACCTGCAGGGCGGCCTGGACCTGGCCCACGAGGTCGTCCGCTGTCCCGGCACCGCCGGTGGCGGCGGGCGAGATAGTTGCTTTCAACATATAACGACATCATATCGACCCGGCCGCCGCCCTCGTCCCGCCGGGGAGAGTTGTCGCCACGTTGCCAACGCCCGCCGACAGGCGCAGTGACCGGCGCGGGCACCGCCGGCGACAAGGGGAATTGGCCCCTGGCGGCCGGTACCGGGCGGAGCGACCCTTGGGGGGAAGCGATGTGGTCCCGAGGCGGTCGTCATGGTCAACGAGTACCGGTCGGTCCCCGAGAGCGGGCTCGCGGCCGAGGCCGCCGTCTCCACCGTCGCCGGAGTCCTGCTGGCTGGGTGGATCGTCGTGGAGGTCGCCGTCATCGGGGAGTTCAGCGTCCTCCCGGCGGTGTTCCTCGCCGCCGCGGTGGCGTTCGTCGTGCTCGGGCGGGTGTCCGGGCGGTCACCCGGGCGCAGGCCGCTGCGGCCTCCGGGCTAAGAGCCCGACCCACGGATAACGGCCACGGGGCACGGTGCGTGCGTCACGCAGTGCCGGCTGACCGAGCCGAGGAGCGCTCCCGTCAGGGAACGCCGGCCTCTGCCGCCCACGACGAGGAGCTGCGCGGCCTTGGCGGCGTCGAGCAGAACGGGTGCGGGTGCCCCATGCATGACCGTGCACCGGACGTCGATCCCCGGATCGGCACCGAGCACGTTCTCCACGAGGGCGTCGAGCGCCTGTCGGGTGGCGTCGACGGGGTCGAAGCTGGCGGGGAGGTCGGGCACGATCCCGAACGGCGTCGGATGCTCCGGATAGTCCCACGCCGCCACCACCGACAGGGCCGCCCCGGCCAGGCGGGCCTGGCGCGCCGCCCACCGGAGGGCTACGACCGACGAGTCCGACCCGTCGACGCCGACGACGATCGTCGGTCCGGGCGAGGTCCCGTTGTCCATGGTGCTCCTGTCGTCCGGTCCGGGTCCACGGTCGCTCGGACTCCACGACCGCGCCAATGCCGCCGCCACCTGGGACCTGGGGCCCTGGCGGGTCGTGCGCCCACACTGCAGGCTAGATGCGTGGCACGCACCACGTCCTGGGTGGCGCGCCCGTCGGCTCGGGCGCTGCGGTGACGTCCCGCCCCGCCGCGGACGACCTCCCTCTGGCGCCGCCGTCCACCGGCCCCGGGGCCGGCGGCGACGTCGCGGGTGGCGGGCTGACCGACGAGGAGGTGCGGACCCGCGTGCTGGCGGGCCGGGCCAACTCCGTGCCGGGCGGGCCGTCCCGCACGATCCCGCAGATCCTGGGGGCCAACGTCCTGACCCGCTTCAACGCCATCCTCGGCGGCCTCCTCGTGGTGGTGGCGTTCGTCGGACCTCCCCAGGACGGGCTCTTCGGGGTCGTCCTCGTCGTGAACGCCGCCATCGGGATCGGCCAGGAGCTCCGGGCCAAACGCGCCCTCGATCGTCTGGCCGTCCTGACGGCCCCGACGGCCCATGTCCGGCGGGCGGGCCTGCCCGTCGAGCTCGCCGTGGAGCAGGTGGTCGAGGACGATGTGCTCGAGCTCCACCCCGGCGACCAGGTGGTGGTCGACGGCGCCGTCCTGGTCGCCGACGGGCTCGAGGTCGACGAGTCCCTTCTCACCGGTGAGGCCGAACCGGTCCCGGTGGCGCCCGGTGACGACGTGCGCTCAGGGAGCTTCGTCGTCGCCGGCACGGGGGTGATGCGGGCCACGCGGGTGGGACGCGACGCCTATGCCCAGCGCCTGCAATCCGACGCCCGGCGGTTCGACGTGGTGCGCTCCGAGCTCGTCCAGGGCACCAACCACATCCTGCGCGTGGTCACGTGGGTGATGGTCCCCGCGGCCGCGCTGCTCGTCACGAGCCAGCTCCTGCGCTCGGGCCAGTCCCTCGCCGACGCGCTGCGGAGCTCCGTCGCCGGCGTCTCCGCCATGGTGCCCGAGGGCCTGGTCCTGTTGACGACGATCGCCTTCGCCCTCGGCGCCATCCGCTTGGCAGGGCGACGGGTCCTCGTCCAGGAGCTGGCCGCCATCGAGGGACTCGCACGCGTCGACGTCGTGTGCATCGACAAGACCGGCACCCTGACCGAGCCCGGGATGGTGGTGCGCGCCGTCGAGCCACTCGGTGCCACCGCCGACTCGCTCCTCCGCGACGTCCTCGGTGCGGTGGCCGGCGCCGATCCGGCGCGCAACGCCACCCTCGAGGCGATCGCCGCCGCCTGCCCGTCGCCGCCGGGGTGGCGCCCGGTGGCACGCGTCCCGTTCTCGTCCGCCCGGAAGTGGAGCGCGGCGCAGTTCGCCGTGGGCGGGACCTGGGTCCTCGGCGCCCCCGACGTCTTGTACGCCAACGTCCGGGAGGGGACGTTCCCGGCGACGGCGGTGGAGCGCCACAGCGAGGCCGGCCGGCGCGTCCTGCTCGTGGCCGGCACGGGCTCCCCGGCGCGAGACGCCGTCGCCCTCGCCGCCGGCGACCTCCCCGACGAGCTCGAACCGGCCGGCGTCGTCGTGCTCGAGGAGCAGGTCCGGGCCGACGCCGCGGCGACGGTCCGGTACCTGCTCGACCAGGGCGTGGCGCCCAAGGTGCTGTCCGGGGACGACCCTCGGACCGTGGCGGCCATCGCCGCCCGGGTCGGGATCCCGGGGGCCGACGCACCGGTGGACGCCCGGCTGCTGGCGGACGACCCCGGCTCGCTCACCGCCGCGCTCGAGTCCGCATCGGTGTTCGGACGCGTGCAGCCCCACCAGAAGCGGGCCATGGTCGAGGCCCTGCAGGCCGCCGGCCACGTCGTCGCCATGACGGGCGACGGCGTCAACGACGTCCCCGCCCTCAAGCAGGCCGACATCGGCATCGCCATGGGGACGGGGAGCCAGGCGAGCCGGTCGGTCGGGCGCATCATCCTGCTCGACAGCTCGTTCGCCGCGTTCCCGAGCGTGCTGGCCGAAGGCCGGCGGGTGATCGCCAACATCGAACGGGTGGCCAACCTGTTCGTCACCAAGACCGTGTACGCCGCCGTGCTGGCGGTCGCCGTCGGGGTGCTGGGCGTCCCGTTCCCCTTCTATCCACGGCACCTCACCGTCGTGAGCACCCTCACCATCGGCGTGCCCGGGTTCTTCCTGGCGCTGGCGGCGGGTGCGCCCCGCGCCCGTCCCGGCTACGTCCGCCGGGTGGCGTGGTTCACGGTCCCGGCCGGGGCGGTGGCCGCGGCGTCGACGTTCGCCGCGTACGCCATGGCGCGCGCCGACACCCAGACGTCGGGCGGTCAGGCGCGCACGACCGCGGCCATCGTGCTGTTCGCATTGGGGCTGTGGGTGCTCGGCCTGCTGAGCCGGCCCCTCGACCCTTCGCGGATCGGGCTCGTCCTCGGCATGGCCGCTGCGGGCGTCCTCGCCATGGTGGTGCCGCTCTCCAGCCGTCTGTTCGCGCTCGACGCCCCCCCGGTCCACGTGCTCGTGACCGCCCTGGTGATCGCCGCCGGTGGTGCCGCGACCATCTCGGTGCTCGTGCGCGCCGTCAGGAGCAGGGCACGATGACTCGCCCGTGGGCGTGGGCGGTGTCCCGCGGCAACACGATCTTCCTCGTGGCCACCGTGGCGGGGCTCGCGCTCGGCGGCGTCCTCCACCTGGCGGGGGCGGGCACCGGCGGCCACGTGGTCTGGGCCCTGACGACCGGAGCGGGCATCGCCGCCTGCATGTGGTGGATCGTGGCCCGTGCCCGCCAGCACCAATTGGGCGTGGACGTCATCGCCCTGCTCGCCCTCGTGGGCGCACTGGTGGTGGCGGAGGAGCTCGCCGGGGCGGTCATCAGCGTGATGCTCGCCACGGGCCGGACGCTCGAAGCGCGCGCCGCCCACCGCGCCCGCCGCGAGCTGCGGGCACTGCTCGAGCGGGCGCCGCGCTCGGCCCGTCTCCACCGTGACGGCACGCTCGCCACGGTGGCACTCGACGAGCTGCGCCCGGGAGACCTCGTGCTGGTCGGGTCGGGCGAGATCGTCCCGGTCGACGGCACCGTGGTCAGCGCGGCGGCCGTGCTCGACGAGTCCGCGCTCACCGGCGAGTCGCTCCCCGTCGAGCGGGCCGAAGGGGACCCGGTCCGCAGCGGGGTCGTCAACGCCGGGGCACCGTTCGACATGCGGGCCACGACCACGGCCGAGGAGAGCAGCTACGCGGGGATCGTCCGCCTGGTGCGCGACGCCCAGGCGGCGGGCAGCCCCTCGGTCCGGCTCGCCGACCGCTATGCGGGGTGGTTCCTCGCCGTCAGCCTCGCCGGTGCCGGTGCGGCGTGGGCCGTCTCGGGGCAGCTCACCCGGGCCGTCGCCGTGCTGGTGGTCGCCACACCGTGCCCCCTCGTCCTCGCCGTCCCCGTCGCCATCGTGTCGGGACTGTCGTTGTCGGCGCGGCGGGGCGTGGTGGTCAAGGGCGGGGCGGCCCTCGAGCAGCTCGCCCGGTGCCGGACGCTCCTGTTCGACAAGACGGGGACCCTCACCGTCGGCCGTCCGGCCCTGGCCGAGGTCGTGCCCGCGGGCGGCCTGCCCGCCGACGACGTGCTGCGGTACGCGGCGTCTCTCGACCAGGTGTCGCCCCACGTGCTCGCCGCCGCCATCGTGAAGGCGGCCCGTGACCGGCATCTCGCGCTCGATCTGCCCGTCGCGGTCGAGGACGTGGCGGGACGGGGCGTCCGGGGGATCGTGGACGGCCACCCGGTGGCGGTGGGCAAGGCCGCGTGGTTGGCCCTCGACACCGGCGCGCCGTGGGTACGCGCCGCGCGCCGCCGGGCCGAGCTCGACGGGGCGCTGACGGTGTTCGTGGAGGTCGACGGGGTGGCCGCCGGTGCGCTCGTCCTCGACGACCCCGTGCGGGCCGACGCCGCCCGTACGATCCGGGCCCTGCGGCGAGGCGGCATCGACCGGGTCGTGATGGTGACCGGGGACCGCGCCGAGGTCGCCGACACCGTCGGGGCCGTCATCGGGGTCGACGAGGTGCTCGCCGAGCGGACGCCGGCGGAGAAAGTCGAGGCGGTGACCGTCGAGCACCGGCGAGCCCCGACGATCATGGTCGGCGACGGCATCAACGACGCCCCTGCCTTGGCCGCCGCCGACGTCGGTGTGGCGATGGGGGCACGCGGGGCGACGGCGTCGTCCGAGGCGGCGGACGTGGTCTTGACCGTCGACCGCCTCGAGCGCCTCGGCGAGGCCGTCGTCATCGCCCGGCACGCCCGCAGCGTGGCCCTGCAGAGCGTGCTGCTCGGTATCGGCCTCTCGGTGGTGGCCATGGCGGTGGCCGGCGTGGGCTTGCTGGCACCGACCTGGGGAGCCATCGCCCAGGAGGGCATCGACGTGGCCGCGATCGTGAACGCCCTGCGCGCCCTCCGGCCGCGGGCGCGCCCGGGCCGTCTCGACGCCCAGGATGCCGAGATCGCCCGCAGGTTCAGCGCGGAACACACGGCGATCAAGGCGGACATCGAGCGACTCCGCACCGTGGCCGACGCGCTGGCGACCGAGGAGCCGAGCCTCGTCGTGGCCGACATCCGCGCCGTGAGCCGCATGCTCGTCGACGAGGTGCTGCCCCACGAGGAGGCCGAGGACGCCATCCTCTACCCGGCGCTCGCCCGTGCCCTCGGCGGTGTCGACCCGACCGGCACGATGAGCCGAGCCCATGTCGAGATCAGTCACCAGATCCGGCGACTGGGTCGGCTCCTCGACGACATCGATCCCTCCGGTCCCGACGACGCCGACGTCGCCGAGCTGCGCCGCCTCCTCTACGGGCTGCACGCCATCCTGCGCCTCCACACCGCCCAGGAGGACGAGGGGTTCCTGTCACTGGCCGACGAGGTGCCTGCCGAGCACATACCGTGACCGCGGGTGGCGCCGAGCTACTCGGACGGCGTCGTCGGGATCCTCTCGTGCACCCGCCGAGGTCCGTCGCGCCATGATGGGAGGATGTCCCCCGAGGCAGGTGCGTCCGGCGCGCTCGACGACATCCGGCAACAGCTCGACACCGTGGACCGCCGGCTCGTGCAGGTCCTGGCGGAGCGGGCCCGGTTGATCGGCGAGGTGATCGCCTTCAAGCGCGCCCAGGGCATGGCGGTCGTCGACCGGCGACGCGAAGACGAGATGTTGGACAGCATCGAGTCCGTCGCCGCGTCCGAGGGCCTGGACCCCCGCGTGGCGCGCCGGGTCCTGCGCGCCGTGATCGACGCCTTCACGCTGCTCGAGGTCGAGCAGCTGGGCCCCGACGACTGAGCGCCCGCGCTCCCGGCCGGCATCGGGCGCCTCCACCCGGTCGATGTCCCCGCCGCCGAAGTGCCCGCCGGTCGATGTCCCCGCCGGTCGATGACTCAGTGCAGGATGAGGCGGACGGCGAGGACGCCGGCGCCGAGGGCTAGGCCGACGGTGCCCTGCACGGCCATCTGCACCCTCGTCACCCGGCTGCGCACGGTGGCCATGATCTCGAAGGTGGCGAGAACGACGGCGCTCGTCCACAGCGCGGCGTTCACGGCCGTGGCCAGGGTCACCCGCGCGCCCCAGAGCGCCACCACCACGGCGATCGGGATGGCGGCGCCCTTGACGATCGCCCCCTCGTGGCGAAGCGCCTGCCACAGGCCTCCGAGCGACATGCCCTCCTGCCGCTCGAGCCGGCGTCCCACGACGTTGGCGTACGCGTGCGCCAGCCAGTAGAGGGTGAGGACCAGCGCGGTGGCCCCGACGGTGTCGGCGAAGGTCTCGCGGCGGGTGCTCTCGGCGGCGAGCACCGCGCTCACCGCCAGCGTTCCGTAGACCAGCCCCTGGGGGTTGTCCTCGGGATCGACCCACCGCCCGAACCTCGCCACCAGGCGCCGGGCCCGGCCGGGGGAGGCGTCAGGAGGTGGGTCTGGCGATGCGTCGGAGGTCATGGGCAGCATCATGCCCGGCGCCCCGGCCGGCCGCGCCGTGCGTGAAATGTGACCTTCGCCCCTGTCGCCGCCGCGGCGCGCCCCCCAAGGTGGGTCACCGTGGGAGGGCACGTGTCACACGAGGAGATGATGGTCGCCGCCCTGACACCGGCGGAGTGCCGCCAGCGCCTGGCGTCGGCGACCATGGGACGGATCGGCATGACCGTTCAGGCGCTCCCCGTCGTGCTCCCTGTGTACTTCGCCCTCGACGGGGAGGCCGTCGTCATCCGCACCGTGGCAGGAACGAAGCTGAGCGCGGCCATCGCCGGCTCGGTGGTGGCGTTCGAGGTCGACCGGCACGAGGACGACGGGCGCGGCTGGAGCGTGATGGTGCAGGGCCGCGCCACCGAGATCCACGGCGAACAGGGCCTGGTCCGGGCCCGCGCCCTCGGGCTGCCCGCCTTCAACCGTGCCGGCGTCCCCGACCATTACATCGCCGTGGCCCTCGAATTCGTCAGCGGACGGGTGGTCGGCCCGGCGCCGGGAGCGGGCGACGGTCGGACCGGGTGATCACCGGCGTTCGCCCGAGCCCCCGCCGGGCAGGAGGATGCGGGCCATCGGCGTCGGCATCCACCAGTTCCAGCTGCCGGACACGCTGACGAGGGCGGGCACGAGCAGCGCCCGCACCACGGTGGCGTCGGGCAGGACCCGCCGGGAACCCGGGCCTCGTCGACGGGGTGCATCCCGACAGGGGACATGGACGCGACGGAGCCCCCTGCGCCGGGGAGTCCTGCACGCGGCCGGTCAGGGTGCCACGGCGGCGCCCGACGCCGCCGACCGGTACGCGGCGTCCACCAGTTCGTGGGCCCGCAAGGCGTCGTCGAAGCCCGGTGATGCCGTGGCACCCTGCCGCACGGTGCGGGCCCAGTGCCGGTCCGCCGGGTACGTGTAGAAGACGAAGTCACGACGGGGGAGTCCGAGCGCGGCGAAGTGCGCCTCGCGCAGCGCGACCAGGTCGGGGCGCACGGGGCTGGTGTCGGGGCGCTGCACCAGAAGGCCGTCCTCTTCGGCGCCGACGATGAAGTCCGTGGTGGCCTCGACGGCGCCGCCTTCGAAGAACACCTCGAAGCGCCGCTCCTCGCGGCCGCGCACCCCGTTGAAGACGCTCAGCAGGGTGCCCACGACCCCCGACTCGTGCTCGACGGTGAGGGCGGCGACGTCCTCGACGTCGAAGCCGAACACCGAGCGAGTGATGGCCCACACGCGCCGGACGGGGCCGAAGAGCCAGCACACGATGTCGGCGGCATGGATGGAGTGTTCGAGCAGCGCGCCGCCACCGGCGTGGGCGCGCTCCGAGCGCCATGAGCTGTGCCCGGGCACGACGGCGCCGGTGGGCCAGTACTGGTCGTCGCGCAGCGTGTAGCCCATCGGCGCGCCCAGCTCCGCCGACCCCACGATGCGCCGGAGCTCGGTGACGATGGGGTGGAAGCGGGAGTGGAAGCCCACCTGGGCCACGAGGCCCGACCCCGCTACGGCGTCGCACAGCGCACGGACGTCGTCGAACGTGGGCGCCAGCGGCTTCTCGCACAGCAGGGGCTTGCCCGCCGCCAGCGTCGCCAGGACGAGATCGCGGTGTGTCGCCGTCGGCGAGGTGATCATGACGGCCTCGACGCCGGGGTCGTCGATGACCCGGCGGGGATCGTCGGTGAGGGTGCCGAACGCGCAGTTGCGCGCCACGGCCGCCCGAGCCTCCTCCGACGGGTCGGCGGCGGCCACCGCCACGGCCTCGCCGTCCTCGCACAACGTGCGCAGCCCGTCGGCATGGATCTGGCCGATCATGCCGCAGCCGATCAGACCGACTCGCAGCGGCGCCCCCGTCACGCCCCGGACCGGTCGGGCCCCGTCGCCTCCACCGTCGGCTCCACCGGCGCCCGCGTGGCCTTCCGGGCCCGCCCGGTCCGCGCCCACGCCCGCGCCGGCGCCACCCCCACGGGCCGCGCCGGGGGGAGGGCGGCGCTGGCCAGCAGCTCGTCGAGGGCGGTGGGGACGGCGGCCGCCAGCTCGGCAACCCGCGGGACCGTCTCGGCGCAGGCCATGAAGCCCCAGTTGAGGGTGCCGCGGTAGCTCATGACGGTGACGTTCAGCCCGGCGCCGTCCATGACCGGGCCGAGGGGGAACCCGGCGACGAGCTCGGCCCCGGCCAGGTAGAGGGGGAAGCCGGGCCCCGGCACGTTGGAGATGACGAGACTGTGGATGGGCCGGTGGTGGTCGGCGAGCTTCAGGCGCGTGTATGCGCGTGCCGCCGCCGAGAACACGTTGGGCGTGGCGTGCTCGGCCCAATTGAGCAGCACGTCCGCCCCGAGCGCGTTGTGCTCCTCCTTCGCCCCCTTGGTGCTGTCCCGGATGGCGAGGAGGCGTTCGACCGGGTCGGCGATCTGGCACGGCAGCGCCACGAACATGGCTGACACCTTGTTGACGCCCCGGTGGTTCGGGACGGCGGGGGCGACCGACACCGGTACGGTCGCCACCAGCGGGTCGTCGGGGAGCTCGTCGCCCTCGACGAGGTAGCGCCGCAGCGCGCCGGCGCACAACGCCAGCACGACGTCGTTCACCGTCGTGCCGCAGGCGCGCTTGATCCCCTGCACGTCCTCGAGCGCGATCGACGAGAAGGCGACGCGCCGGTGCGGCGTGATGGCGGCGTTGAGCGAGGTCCGGGGGGTGGTGAGCGGCAGCGCGGCCTTGCCCGGCCCCCGCGTCCGGACCTGCCACACGTCGAGCACGGCGCGCCCCGTGCGCCAGAGCAGCTTCGTCATGTCGAGGGGCCGCGTCATGCGGGTGCCGAGCGCGTGGGCCACGAGACGCAGGTCCGACGGCAGGCGTTCGTCGGCGGCCGGGGGCCCCGCCGGCGCGGGTCGCGGGGCCGGGTCGGCCTCGAGGTCGAACAGCTGGGCGAGCAGCTCGGCGCCGGACACTCCGTCGATGGTGGAGTGGTGGATCTTCGTGACGAGCCCGATCCTCCCGTCGCGCAGGCCCTCGACGATGACCATCTCCCACAACGGCTTGGTGCGGTCGAGCTGCCGGCTGCAGACATCCCCGACGAGGCCGGCGAACTCGTCCATGCCGCCCGGGGCGGGAAGCGCGCGACGGCGGATGTGGTAGTCGATGTCGAACGTGGGGTCGTCCACCCAGTAGGGGTGGCTCAGGCGGAAGGGGACCTCCACGAGCCGCCGCCGGAAGATGGGTGCGAGAGCCAGGCGCGAGCTGACGAGGTCGCGGAGCTTGTCGAACGAGTACCCGCCCGGCACCGTCGAGGGGTCGAAGACCGCCGCCATGGAGACGTGCATGTGCAGGCTCGGCGTCTCCAGGTACAGGAAGGTCGCGTCCAGTCCGGTGAGCTGCTCCATGGTCGTCTCGCCCTCGTTCGTCGGCCTGTGCCTGCCCCCCGACGCCGCAGTGACGCCCCGCCGTCCCCAGCGTGCGCCATCTTCCCACCGTGAGCGAGGATGGTGCCATGACGTGGTCGTGGGTGTACCTGGCCGTGAGCCTGGTGGGCGCCTGGTTCGTCCTGAACGCCTTCCGGCCCCTGCGTCACGAGCTGTTCCTGGTGCCGAGCTTCTTCGCCGGCTGGTACACGGGCGAGATGCCGGTCTGGCACGTCGTCTGGCAGGTGGCCGCCACGGTGGCCTTCGCCCTCGAGGGCGCCCTGGGGTCGTGGCCGGGATGGGTGGGGCTGGCCGTCAACCTGGTGGCGTGGACGGGGCTCGTCGCCCACGCCCGGATCTCGGACGGGGCCCGCCACGTCTTCGCCCGGGCCGAGGCGGAGACGCCGCTCCCGGCACCCCACGCCGGCGACCTCCCGCTGCACGGGGGCCACACGATGTGGCGCTTCCCCCGGCTCGTCTACCCGCTGCCGCGTCCGGCCCGCTCCGTCCAGGCCATCCGCAACATCGACTACGCCGGCGACGGCATCCGCGGCCATCGCCTGGACGTCATCCGGCGGCGGGTGGACCCGCCCACCGGCGCGCCGGTGCTCGTGTACATCCACGGCGGCGCGTGGGTCATCGGGGACAAGCGCGAGCAGGGGCTCCCGCTCCTCCACGAGCTCGCCCGCCGGGGCTGGGTCACCGTGACCATCAATTACCGGCTGAGCCCCCGGGCCACCTGGCCCGACCACATCGTCGACTGCAAGCGGGCGCTCGCCTGGGTCCGCCAGCACATCGCCGAGTACGGCGGCGACCCCGGGTTCGTCGCCGTGTCGGGAGGTTCGGCGGGCGGCCACCTGGCATCGCTGGCGGCTCTCACGATCGGCGATCCCGCCTTCCAGCCCGGTTTCGAGGACGACGACGCCTCGGTGGACGCGTGCGTGCCCTTCTACGGCGTCTACGACATGACCGCCGGCCGGGGGACGTCCGGGTACGACGAGGGGCTCCTCGTGCTCCTGGAGCGGCGCGTGTTCAAGCGCCGTCTGGCCGACGACCCCTCGGTGTTCGAGGCAGCCTCGCCGGTGTGCCGCGTCCACGCCGGAGCGCCGCCGTTCTTCGTGATCCACGGCACGAACGACACCCTGGTGCCGGTGGGCGAGGCCCGGGCCTTCGTCACCGCCCTGCGGTCGGTGTCGAAGGCCCCCGTCCTCTACGCCGAGCTCCCCTACACCCAGCACGCCTTCGACGTGCTGCCGTCGGTCCGCAGCGCGCACGCCGTGGCCGCCGTGGTGCGGTTCCTCGAGGGGGTGCGCCACCGCCGTTCGGTCGAGCAGCCCCACCGGGGGGCACCCCGGGCGTCCTGACGCCGCCGGCCCCGCCGGCCATCCACGACCCGGCCCGGCCGGCCATCCACAACCCGGCCCGGTCGGCCATCCACGACCGGGCCGGCCGGGTGCACAACCCCGGCATCTGACGTAGCATCACTAGAACACGTTCCCGTGCCGTGCCAGGCTCCCGGGCGACCGGCCCGCGGGTCGGACCGGTGGGCCTGTCCGTGGGTGTCATCGGCAGCTCAGGGCGACGTGGCAAGCTGGATACGACCTGGGGGCGGTCACACCCCACGCGGGTCGGGGACACGGAGGGGGGCGTAGTGGACGCGAACCGAGAGGCGCTGCCGGTGCGAGGGCGCCGGATCCGGCGCGGTTGGCGGTTCACGCCACGCACGGCAATGGCGATAGCGCTTTCCGTGCTGACAGTGGGCCTCACTGCGTGCTCGTCGAAGAGCACCGACGCGAGCTCCACCTCGTCGACGCCGGCGGGCTCCTCCGGATCATCGGGCTCGACCGGCAGCACCGGCCCGGGCTCCTCGGGGCCCACGCCGGGCGTGACGGCCAAATCGGTGACCGTCGGCCAGGTCGACGACCTGTCCTCGCCGATCCCCGGGCTGTTCAAGGGGGCCGAGGACGGCACCAAGGCCTACTTCGCCTACGTGAACAGCCAGGGCGGCGTGTACGGCCGCAAGCTCGTCCTCGACGCCCAGGACAGCGCCTTCCAGACCGGCCAGGTGGCCACGGCGACGGGAGCGCAGATCCTCAAGGACTTCGCCCTCGTCGGCGGCTTCTCGCTGCTCGACTCGGCCGAGAAGCCGCTCATCGACCTCGGTCACGTGCCCGACGTGGGGTTCTCGCTCGACCCGGGCCTGTCGAGCGATCCCTATCTCTACAGCCCGCTCCCGAACCCCGTGAACAACTACCCGCTCGGGGTCTTCAAGTACCTCAAGAAGGCGTACCCCCAGGCGGTCAAGAAGGTCGGGATCATCTGGGAGAACGCCACCGCCTCGACGACGTCCTCCGAGCACGCCTTCGAGAACGCCATGAAGGCGGCCGGGTTCCAGATCGTCTACGACCGCGGCGCCGGGCCCTTCGACACCAACTTCCTGTCGGACATCATCGCCATGCAGAACAAGGGCGTGAAGATGTTCTTCTCGACGGAGCTGCCCGACAACTACGCCGCCAAGCTGCTGAAGGAGATGCAGCAGCAGAACTTCAAGCCGGTCCACATCGAGGGCGCCGCCTACTCCAGCCAACTGCTGGCGCTGGCGGGCAGCGCCGCCAACAACATGTACATCGAGCAGGGCTATGCCCTGTACCTCGGGCAGGACGCCAACACCGTCCCCGCCGTGAAGCTCTTCGACACGTGGATGAGGAAGGTCGACTCCAACCCGAACTTCGAGATCGAGGCCGTGTACGGGTGGGCGTCGGCGGAGCTGTTCACCCAGGCCCTGCGGGCCGCCGGCAAGAACCCGACCCGGGCGAAGCTGATCGCCGCGCTGAACCAGGTCACCTTGTTCAACGCCGGCGGCCTGATCCCGCCGAGCAATCCCGCCGCGGCCATCCCGTCGGGGTGCTTCTTGATGGCCCAGGTGCAGAACGGCAAGATCAAGCGGGTGGCGCCCACGCCGAGCACCGGGTTCTACTGCGGGTCGAGCGGCTACGTGACGGCTCCCGGCTACCACCCGATCGTGCGGCCCACGTCCTAGGGGAGCAGGTGGACCGCCGGACGGCCCGGCCTCCGGGCGACAGCTCGCCGAGGCGTGTGCCGTGAGCGAGTTCTTCAGCCTCCTGGTGGCGGGCGTCGTCACGGGTGCGATCTACGCGGTGAGCGCCAGCGGCCTGGTCGTCACCTACAACACGACGGGCATCTTCAACTTCGCCCACGGCGCCATGGGGATGGTGCTCGCCTACCTCTACTGGCAGCTGTGGCAGTCGTGGGGCCTCCCCGAGCTGGTGTCGCTGGCGATCGTCCTCTTCGTCGCCGCGCCGCTGCTCGGCGTCGTGGTCGAACGGGTCGTCATGCGCCCGCTGTACGGCGCGTCCATGGGCATCCGGCTGGCGGTGACGCTCGGCCTGCTGCTCGTGCTCGTGGCCGCGGCCGGGGCGGTGTGGAACCCCACCGCCAACACCTACGACACGCCGGAGTTCTTCAGCGGGAACCCCATCTCGCTCGGTGGCGTCAACATCTCGTACCAGCAGCTCATAACCGTGGGCGTGGCCATCGCGGCGGCGGTGTTCCTGCGGGTGTTCTTCCGCCGCACGCGCACCGGGGTCGCCATGCGGGCCGTGGTGGACGACCCCGGTCTGGCCGCGCTGTCGGGGGCGCCGTCGGGGCGCATCTCGTCCTACGCGTGGATGATCGGCGTCTTCTTCGCCGGACTGGGCGGCATCCTCCTGGCGCCGAGCGTCCAGGGCATGGACATCCTGCAGCTCACGCTGCTCGTGATCTACGGCTACGCCGCCGCGGTGGTGGGGCGGCTGCGCAGCCTGCCCATGACGTTCCTGGGCGCCATGATCCTGGGGATCGCCAACTCCATGGCGATCGGCTACGTCCCGTCCGGGGCGGAGACCGACGTGGACCAGGCGCTTCCCATGGCGATGCTCTTCCTGGCGCTGCTGTTCATCCCCGAGGTGCGCCTCACCATCGGCCGTGTGGTCCGGATCCGGCCCCCGCGGGTGGCGAGCGCGCGGACCACCCTGGCGGGCGGGGCGTTCATCGTGGTCGCCGTCGTCGCCCTCGGGGCGGTGCTCAAGGGCAACAACCTGTTCACGATGGGCAACGCCCTCGTGCTGGCGTTGCTGGCGCTGAGCCTCGTGCCGTTGTCGGGCTACGCCGGCCAGGTCTCGTTGTGCCAGTTCACCTTCGCCGGCATCGGGGCGGTGACCATGCACTGGGTGGCGGGCGGGGACTCCGTGCTCGGCATCCTGGCCGCCGTGGGCGTGTGCGCGGGCGTCGGCGCCGTCCTCGCCCTGCCCGCACTGCGCCTGCGTGGCCTCTACCTGGCGCTGGCCACGCTGGCGTTCGCCGTGCTGATGGACAACATCTTCTTCCAGTCGAGCTCGGTCATGGGTGTCGGCGGCAGCGTGCCCGTGGGCCGGCCCGACATCTTCGGGATGCACTTCACGACGGAGCGGGCCTTCGACGTCCTGCTCGCCGTCGTCCTGGCCGCCTGCCTGGTCGGCATCGGGGCGCTGCGACGCGGCGCCTTCGGTCGACGCCTGGTGGGCATGAGCGACTCGCCCGCGGCGTGCAGCACCGTGGGGCTGAGTCTCACCGTGACCAAGCTGGCCGTGTTCGCCTTCTCGGCCGGGCTCGCCGGCTTGGCCGGCGCCCTGTACGGCGGGCTCAGCACCTCGGTGGGCGCGCCCCAGTTCGCCTTCCTCGAGAGCATTGCCATCTTCGTGGCCGTCACGCTCGCCGGCGTCAACCTCCTCACCGGCGCCGTCCTGGCGGGCGTCTTCATCGCCATCGGCCCGGTCATCGGCGCCCACATCCCGCAGGTCCCGAACTTCACGCAGCTGCTCCTCGGGTTCGGGGTCGTGACCATCGGCCGCAACCCCAACGGGATCGGCCGGTTCTACGCCGAGGTCTCGGACTTCTGGAACCGGCGCCGCGGCGGCGGGCCGGTGGAGGAGATCGCCGAGCTCCCCGCCGCCGGGGCCTTCGAGCCCGAGGTCCGGTCCGTTGGCTGAGCTCACCGTCGAGGAGGTCGCGGTGCGGTTCGGGGGCCTGCAGGCGCTTCAGGACGTCAACCTCGAGGTGTACGCGGGAGCGGTGAACGGGCTCATCGGGCCCAACGGCGCCGGCAAGACCACGCTGTTCAACGTCATCACCGGGCTCCAGCCGCCCACACGGGGCCGGGTCCGGATCGGGGACACCGACATCACGGGCGCCCGGCCGCACCACCGCGCCCGGCTCGGCGTCGCCCGCACCTTCCAGCGCCTCGAGCTGTTCGGCACCCTGACGGCCCGCGAGAACGTGCAGATGGCGGCGGAGACCAGGCGCCGTCGCCCGACGGGGGCCAGCTCCCGGACGGAGGCCGACATCATCCTCGACCACGTCGGCTTGACGGCGGTGGCCGACGAGCCCACCGACCTGTTGCCCACAGGACTGGCCCGCCTGGTCGAGCTGGCCCGTGCCCTGGCGACGGGTCCGTCGGTGCTCCTGCTCGACGAGCCCAGCTCGGGCCTCAACCACGAGGAGACCGTCGACCTGGGCCGGGTGCTCACCGACCTGGCCGCCCGGGGGATGGCGGTCCTTCTCGTCGAGCACGACATGAGCCTGGTCATGAGCATCTGCGACCACGTGAGCGTCCTCGACTATGGCGCCGTCATCGCCCACGGGGACCCGGCCACGGTGCAGGCGGACCCGGCGGTGCAGGCCGCCTATCTGGGCGCCGCCGAGGAGGACGTCAGCCCCCCCACCCCACCCGCCGGCCGCCACGCGGTCCGTTCGCCGACGCCGGCCGGCGTGGGCACGGCGATCGCCTTCCCGGCGCGTGCCGCCGCCCCCCCCGGCACCCCCGCCCCCGGCGCGGACCCCGCCCAACCCGTCACCACGATGCTCTCCATGACCGACGTCAGTGCCGCCTACGGCCGGATCGAGGTCGTCCACGGCGTGTCGCTCGATGTCCCCGAGGGGTCCGTGGTGGCGCTGCTCGGCCCGAACGGGGCGGGCAAGTCGACGCTGCTGAAGGTGGCGAGCGGCCGGATGCCGGCCACTACGGGGTCGGTCGTCTTCGACGGTGAGCCGATTCGCCGGCCCATGCCGGACCGTCTGGCCCGCAGGGGCCTGTGCGCCGTGCCCGAGGGCCGCGCCGTCTTCCCCAACCTGACGGTGGCCGAGAACATCCTGATGTACAGCTACCGCGGCCGGTCGACCAAGGCCGCGGATCTCGAGGAGCAGAGCTACGCGCGGTTCCCCGTGCTGGGGGAGCGGCGCAAGCAGCTCGCCGGCCGCCTGTCGGGGGGTGAGCAGCAGATGTTGGCGCTCGCCCGCGCCCTGTTCACGAACCCGCGCATGTTGCTCCTCGACGAGATCTCCATGGGCCTCGCCCCGCTGGTGGTGGCCGAGCTCTACGAGCTCGTGGCGCAGACCGTGGCCGACGAGGGCATCACGATCCTCCTGGTGGAGCAGTTCGCCCAGACCGCCCTGGCCATCGCCGACCGTGCCGCCGTGATGGTGAACGGCCGCATCGTGCGCTCGGGCACGCCCGAGGAGGTCGGCGACCACCTGCTCGGCGCCTACATGGGCGAGGTGGGCTGATCGGCCCTTCCGGTTGATCGGCCCTTCGGGGCGATCAACCGTTCTGGGCGATCAACCGTTCTGGCCGGTCAGCGCCTCGCTCGCCTCCCACAGCCGACGCGCCGCCTGGTCGTCGCGGGCCGCCGCCGAAGGGGTGTGGGCCTTGCATTTCACGAAGTAGCCACCGCTGACGCCGGCCACCTCGGGCGACGACGCCAGGTAGACCGACGTCCGGGCCCCCTGCTCGGGCGAAAGGATGAAGGGTCTGATCACCTTGACCCCGAAGGCGAGGAATCCCGACGCGTCACCGTCGCGGCCGTAGCCGGTGGACACGGTCCCGGGGTGGAGGCAATTCACGGTGACGCCCGTGCCCTCGAGCCGGCGGGCCAGCTCGGTCGTGAAGTAGATGTTGGCCAGCTTGGACTTCGAATAGACCCGCATCCCCCCGTACCCGCGCGTCGTCTGCAGGTCGTCGAAGTCGAGCCCGTGCCGGGCACCCTTGTGGGCGGTCGAGGCGACGTTGACGATGCGCGCCGGAGCGCTCTCGGTGATCCGGTCGAGCAGGAGCCGGGTGAGCACGAAGGGCCCGAGGTGATTGACCCCGAAGGTGGCCTCAAACCCGTCCTCGGTCTCGCGGCGGTCCGACAGGACGAGGCCGGCGTTGTTCACGAGCACGTCGATCCGGCGGCAGCGACCCAGGATGTCGGCGGCGCCCTGACGGATCGAGGCGATGCTGCCGAGATCGAACAGGACGACGTCGACGGCGTCGTTCCCCGCACGCGCCCGGATGTCGGCGACGGCGGCGGCGCCTCGGGCGGGGTCCCGGGCGGTGATGAGCGTGGTCGCCCCCGCCCGGGCCAGGGCGACCGCCGTCTCGAGCCCGATCCCCGAGTTGCCACCGGTGACGACGACGGTCTTGCCCGTCATGTCGGGGACGTCCACAGGTCTACCTCCAGTGTCGATGCCGGGGCCGCCCTGGCCTCGCCTCGCCGCGCCGGGCCGCCCCGGCCTGCCCGCCGGGCCCGACCGTGCGACCGGGGCCCGCCCGGGGATTCTGACCGGCTCGGCGACACCACGCCAGCGCCTGTACGGTGGCGGGCCGTGCCGATGCCAAGCGACGTCGGGGTGGTCGACTGCATGATCGGGTTCCCGAGCACGAAGCCCGCCCGCAAATTCGACTTCCTGAAGCCCCAGCTGCACGACGAGGAGAGCGCGTCGTCGCGGTCCCCGATCTCCTACATGTTCAAGGAGGATCCCAACCGCGTCGGGGAGGAGGACGACCCGGTGGCGGTCACCCTCGGGGAGATGGACCGCTTCGGCGTGGAGATCGGCCTCGTCGGCCTGGCGGGCTCGCTCGTGGACCGCGCCCTCGCCGAGCACCCGGAGCGCTTCAAGGCGAACCTCGAGGCCGTCGACCCCAACGACATCACCGGCACGGTGCGCGCCATCCGCCAGGCGCACGCCGGGCGCGCCATCAAGGCCGTCACGACGTTCCCGGCGGGGTGCAACCCTCAGGTGCCGGTCAGCGACCGCCGCTATTACCCGATCTACCAGACCTGTATCGACCTCGACCTCCCGATCGTCGTCAACGCCGGGATCGCCGGGCCGCGCGTCCCCTCCGCCTGTCAGGACGTCATGCACTTCGACCAGGTCTGCTACGACTTCCCGGAGCTGCGCATCGTCATGCGGCACGGGGCCGAGCCCTGGGAGGAGCTGGCCGTGAAGCTCATGCTCAAGTGGCCGGGCCTGCATTACATGACGAGCGCCTTCGCCCCGAAGTACTACCCGCGGGCGATCATCGACTACGCCAACACCCGCGGAGCGGACAAGATCATGTACGCGGGCTACTACCCCATGGGGCTCACCCTGGAGCGCATCTTCGCGGAGCTGCCCGGCGTTCCCCTGCGCGACCACGTGTGGCCGAAGTTCCTCCGGGAGAACGCCATGCGGGTCTTCAAGCTCGACGCCTGACGGTCGGCATGGCGCGTCCGGGGGGCACTCGGGGATGGTCGACGTCCCCGCACGGTGACCGTTCGCCCACGGTCACGGGAATCGTCGGCCGACATCCACGGTGACGAAATCGCGCGTCCACCCCTGCAGGTAGCGGTCGGCGGGCTGGTTCTGACCGGCGATCGCCGCCGCCAAGGGCCCCCCCGGAGACGGGGCGACGTCGGCCTGGACCCATTCCGGGTTGATGTCGAGCTCCATGGCCACGGTGGCCCCGGCCCCGAGGAGGGCGGTGGCCACGTCGAGCGGGAGCGCGTGCATGCTGGCGGCGTAGATCAGGTCGCCGGCGGCGTCCTGGCCCAGGGCACTGCGGGCCGTCAGGGCGACCTCGTGCAGGGGATCGCCCCACGCGAACGGTGACGAGACCGCCGGGCTCGGCTGCGAGCCGACCACCAGGGGCGGGAGGTTCTGCCGGACGCTCGTCACGACTTCGCCCGGGAGCGGCACCGTCTGTCCCCACACGCCGATGTGCGCCGAGCCGTCGGCGTCGATCACGAGGCTGGCCATGCCGGCGACGAGCGGTGACAGGACGTGGCCGTCGATCTCCGAGCCTCCGGCGTGGCCCGACACCTTGAACCCGCCGTTGAAGGCAGCGAGCAGCACCGTGCGTTCCGGCGCCGAGACCTGAGGTTGGGCGTCGGGGCCCAACGGGACACCGGACGTCGGAGGGTCCTGGCTCCCGGCGTGGAGCGCGAATCCGACCTGCCCGGCGCGGAACCTGATCAGGGTCACCCGGGCGCCGTCGGCGGTGGTCGTGGACTGCTCGTCGATGGCCACCCCGGTCGCCACCGTGCTCACCGGCGTCCACCCGGGCTCGGCCGGGACGGCGGTCGTCGCCACGGGCCGAAGCAGCGCGGTGTGCGGCGAAGACGCCGTGGGCCGGGGTGCGCTGCCGGGCTCCTGCCGACGAGCCGCCGGTGTCGCGGCACATGCGGCCAACGCCAGTGCGACGAGGACGGCGGCCGCCTTGCGGGAGTGGGGGTGGGCGTCGCTGGTCACCGTCGGGGCAATGGTCTACTCCCACCCCTTACCGTGGCATGAAGATCCCCGTGGAAGCTCGGCCCGCCCCCGGGCCCCGGGCGCAGATCCGGTCACCGCGCCCCGGGCGCAGATCCGGTCACCGGGCCCCGGGCGCGGACCCGATGCCCGTGCCTGCCACGGCGGGTGTGGTCGCGGCAGTGGCTCGGTGTGACGTGGCCCGATCACTCGAGAGATGGGCGGCGACGCCGTCCATGCCGATGACTCCGCCCACGAGCGCGACACCGAGGACGATCGTCGCCATCCGGCTGCGCCGGTGCCCGCTCGTGGCGCTCGTGCCGCGCATGCCGCTCATGCCGCTCATGCCACTCATGCCACTCATGCCGCTCATGCCGCTCATGCCGCTCATGCCGCTCATGCTCATACCCTGATCCTCGACCGCCGACCTGTGGCCGACGTCGGCACGGGCTGGGAGCCGGCTATGAATGCCGGCGGCCGTGTTCGGTCAGTCCGACATGCCGCTGAAGTAGTGCGACGGACGCGACTCCCAGTGGTCGAGGTGCAGCTCGCCCGGTGACGCCGCCCGCCCGACGAGCCAGGCCAGGAGCCGGCTGCGCTCGCCCGGCGCAGCCAGGCGATCGGGGACGGTGGCGAGCGCCCGGAAGAGCTCCCGGCGGACGTAGCCGTCGGGCCAGTCATCGACCTCGTAGCCGAGGCCCAGGTCGACGTGATGGATCTCGACCTCGCGCCAGCGGGAGTACGGGAGCGACCGGCACGGCCACGGGCGGCCCCTCGCCAGCCCGTGGCCGTCCCAGGCCTCGGGCGTCATCGCCGCCCAGGCCGACTCGAGCGCGGCCGTGGAGCGCCGCACGTCGTCGAGCAGCTCGCCGGCACCGCGATCCGCACCGGCGGCGATGGCCGCCACCCGCTCCTCGCGCCCCCCGGCGTACTGCTCCACGGTGTCGCCGGCGAGGGCGGCGCCGAGCATGCGGGTGTGGGAGTCGGCGTTGCGGGCGAGGTGGGTGGCGACGTGCCCGATCGTCCAGCCCTCCAGCCGGCTCGGGCGGCGTGCCAGTTCCTCGTCGAGCCCCGCCAACGTCGCGAGCAGCCGGCCGTGCGAGGCGCGGCAGCCGGTGACGGTGAACGCCAGCTCGTCGTCGGGGCGCGCCGGGCCCTCGGCCACCGTCAACCAGCCTCGGCCACGGTCAGCCGGTCGGCCACGGTCAGCCGGCCTCGTCGACCGCCAGCTCGACGACGACCTCGGGCGGTCCCGGGCGAGTCGCCAGCTCCAGGACCCCGCCCGCCTCGCGCAGGTCGCCCTCCGCCTCGGCCAGCAGGGCCAGGCGCTCGGGGTCGTCGACCACCACGAGCCGCGCCACCGTCGCCCGCATCGACGTCTTGGCCGCCGTCTTCGCCCGGCGGACCTCCCCGAGGACGTAGGCCGCCATGTCGAGCACGGCGGCGTCGCCCTGCCGGGTCGCCGCCGGGAGCTCGGCCGTGTCGGGCCAGGGGGAGCGATGCACCGAGCCCGCGTGCCACCACGACCACACTTCCTCGGTGACGAAGGGGAGGAACGGCGCCAGCAGCCGCAGCTGCACCGACAGGGCGGTCGCCAGGGCGGCGCGCGCCGAGGCAGGGCCCGCCGCGGTCGAATCCTCGTAGGCGCGCGCCTTCACCAGCTCGAGGTAGTCGTCGCAGAACGACCAGAAGAACGCCTCGGTCCGTTCGAGGGCCCGCGCATAGTCGTAGGCGTCGAACGCGGCGGTGGCCTCGGCGAGCACGTCGCCCAGCCGCCGGAGCATGGCGAGGTCGAGGGGCGCGCTCACGGCCTCGGCGCCCGACGCCCCCTGCTCGCCGAGCCGCGACAGCGCGAAGCGCGAAGCGTTCAGGACCTTGATGGCGAGGCGCCGCCCCACCTTCATCTGGCCCTCGTCCACCGCCGTGTCGACACCCGGCCGGCCGCTCGCCGCCCAGTACCGCACCCCGTCGGCGCCGTGGGCCTCCAGCAGCGGCAACGGGGTGACGACGTTGCCGCGCGACTTCGACATCTTCTTGCGCTCGGGGTCGAGGACCCAGCCCGAGATGGCGGTGTCGGTCCACGGCAGGCAGCCGTGCTCGAGCTCGGCGCGCACGATGGTCGAGAACAGCCACGTCCGGATGATCTCGTGGGCCTGTGGCCGCAGGTCCATGGGGAAGACGCGGCCGAACAGGTCGGGGTCGTCTTCCCAGCGCCCGGCGATCTGGGGGGTGAGCGACGACGTGGCCCAGGTGTCCATGACGTCGGGGTCGCCGGCGAAGCCGCCGGGAACGCCCCGCATCTCCTCGGTGTACCCCGTGGGGGCGTCGCTGGAGGGGTCCACGGGCAGGCGGTCCTCCTCGGCGACGATCGGGTGGTCGTAGTCGGCGGCGCCGTCGTCGCCCACCGGGTACCAGACGGGGAAGGGCACGCCGAAGAAGCGCTGCCGGCTGATGTTCCAGTCGCCGTTGAGGCCCTCCACCCATGCCTCGTAGCGGTGGACCATGTGCGGCGGGTGCCAGCGCAGCTCGCGCCCCCTCGCCAGCAAGCGGTCGCGCAGCACCAGGGTCCGGACGTACCACTGGCGGCTCGAAACGATCTCGAGCGGTCGTTCCCCGCGCTCGTAGAACTTCACGGGATGGGTGATCGTCTTCGGCTCGCCGACGAGCGCACCCGCCTCGGCCAGGAGCTCCACGACCCGCGCCCGGGCCTGGGCGGCGGTGCGCCCGACGAGCTCGTCGTAGGCGGCCGCAGCCGCGGCCGGGTCCTCCGATGCCCAGCCCTCTTCGCCCCACGGCACCGGGCGCAGGCGCCCGTCGCGCCCCACCACCGTGCGGGTCGGCAGCGACAGCTCGCGCCACCAGGTGACGTCGGTCGAGTCGCCGAAGGTGCAGATCATGGCGACGCCCGAACCCTTGTCGGGGTCGGCCAGCTCGTGGGCGAGGACCGGGACGCGCACGGCGAACAACGGGGTCACCACCTCGTGGCCGAAGAGGGGGCGGTAGCGGTCGTCGTCGGGGTGGGCGACCAGGGCCACGCAGGCGGGCAGCAGCTCGGGGCGGGTGGTCTCGATCTCCACCGCGCCGTCCGCCCCACCGCGTGCGAAGCGCACGCGGTGGTAGGCCCCGGGCAGGTCGCGGTCCTCCATCTCGGCCTGCGACACCGCCGTCTGGAAGTCCACGTCCCACTGGGTGGGGGCCTCGGACGAGTACGCGTGGCCCCCCCGCAGCATCCGGAGGAAGGCGCGCTGGGAGACACGCCGCGCCGTGGTGTCGATGGTGGCGTAGGTCTGGCTCCAGTCGACCGACAGGCCCAGGGTCCGCCACAAGTGCTCGAAGGCCTTTTCGTCCTCGGCCACCAGCTGGTCGCACAACTCGATGAAGTTGGGCCGCGAGATGGCCACGGGGTGGCGGCCCGGCGTCTCCGGGGGCTCGAAGTCGGGGTCGTGGCGCAGGCTCGGGTCGCAGCGCACGCCGTAGTAGTTCTGCACCCGACGCTCGGTGGGCAGGCCGTTGTCGTCCCAGCCCATGGGGTAGAAGACCTCGGCACCGCGCATGCGCCGGTACCGGGCCACGGCGTCGGTGTGGGTGTACGAGAAGACGTGGCCGATGTGCAGCGACCCCGACACCGTGGGGGGCGGTGTGTCGACGGCGAAGACGCGGGCGCGGGGCGCGAACCGGTCGAAGCGGTAGGTCCCGGCCTCCTCCCAGCGGGCCGACCACTTGGCCTCGAGGCCTTCGAGCGAGGGCCGGTCGGGCACGACCGGCGGCCGCGACGGCTCGAGGTCGGGCGGGTGCACGGTGGTCGTCCCGGTGGCGTCCACGGTCCGGTTACCGTACTCCGAGTGTTGCGGCTCCACGACACGGCGACGGGCACGGTACGGCCGGTCGAGCTGCGCGACCCGGGCCGGGTCTCCATGTACGTCTGCGGGCCCACCGTCTACGACGTGCCGCACCTCGGCCACGGCCGGTTCGCCCTCGTGTTCGACGTCCTGCGCCGCTACCTGGAGTTCACGGGCCTCGAGGTCCGCTACGTGTCGAACATCACCGACATCGACGACCACATCATCACGCGGGCCTCCGAGGAGCACCGCAGCGAGTCCGAGGTGTCGTCGCAGTACGAGGCGGTGTGGTGGGACGCCATGGACGCCTTGGGGGTGCGCCGGCCGACGGCCACCCCCCACGCCACGGAGTACGTGGCCGGGATGGTGGCGCTGGTGGGCGCCCTGGTCGACCGGGGCGTCGCCTACGAGACCTCCGACGGCGTCTACCTGGCGGTGGACAGGATCGACGGCTACGGGCTCCTGGCGCGCCAGAGCCTCGACTCCCTGCGCTCGGGGGCGCGTGTCGAGCCGGGCGAGGAGAAGCGCTCCCCGCTCGACTTCGTGCTCTGGAAGAAGGCGAAGCCCGGTGAGCCGACGTGGCCCTCGCCCTGGGGACCGGGCCGCCCGGGGTGGCACACCGAATGCGTCGTGATGTCCCTCGACCTGCTGGGGGAGGGCTTCGACCTGCACGGGGGCGGCATCGACCTCGCCTTCCCCCACCACGAGAACGAGCGTGCCCAGGCCGTCGGGCTCGACCGCCCCTTCGCCCGCCACTGGGTCCACAACGGATGGGTCATGGTCGGTGGCGAGAAGATGTCGAAGTCGCTCGGCAACTACACGTCGCTGACGGACCTGCTCGCCCGGGCCGACGCCCGCGCCTATCGCCTGCTCGTGCTGCGGGCCCACTACCGCTCGCCGATCGAGGTCACGCCGTCCACCGTCGAGCAGGCCGAGAGCGGTCTCGCCCGGCTCGATGACCTGGCGCGGCGCTTCGCACTGGCTCCGGCGCTGGCGGAGGTGACCGCCGCCGGCGCCGTCGCCGCCGGCGCCGACGCCGACGCGGTGGCGTCGTTCGGGCGCCACATGGACGACGACCTCGACACGCCCGGCGCCCTGGCCGAGGTCTTCGAGCTCGCCCGCCGGGCCCACTCCGCCGCCGACGCCGGCGACGAGGACGACAGCCGGCGCGCCGCGGTCACGGTGGCGGTGCTGTGCGGCGCGCTCGGGCTGCGGCTCACCGACGCCTCGGCCGACGCCGACGCCGACGCCGACACCATGGCCAGGGCGGCCCGGCGCGACGAGGCCAGGGCGGCCCGGGACTGGGCCCGGGCCGACGCCATCCGCGACGAGCTGTGGGCCGAGGGCTGGACGGTGGAGGACACGCCCGCCGGCACCCGCCTGCACCGCCGACCGGGGATGTAGCCCTCGGTCCCCGGCTCCCCACCCCGGGCGGAACCGCGGGCCGCGGCGGCGCCGCTGCTACGTTTTTTTCGCAGGGGGTGCAGCGGACCAGAGGGGAGAACAACGTGCCGGCGGGAACGGTCAAGTGGTTCAACTCGGAGAAGGGGTACGGCTTCATCGCACAGACGGACGGCGAGGACGTCTTCGTCCACCACTCCGCCATCCAGATGAACGGCTACCGCAGCCTCGAGGAGGGGCAGTCGGTGGAGTTCGAGTTGAAGGAGGGCCCGAAGGGCCTCCAGGCCGTCGAGGTGCGGCCCGTCACCGCCTGACGCTTCCGCTCCACCGTTCCCCGCACAGCCCTCGCGCTGTCCGTTCCCGACCTCCCCGGTCGGCGGCCGGGCGCGCCTGACTTGACGCCGCGGAGGCCCTGCCCTCTGCTTTGACCATGTCCGACGCCCCGGTGCCAGGGCGTGGCGCACGGGCCGGACCCCTGGCGTCGGTCGGGCACGGCCTGCCCGCCGGCTTCGGCGTCCTGTGGACCACGGTGGCCGTCGACCTGCTCGGCTTCGGGATCGTCGTCCCCCTCCTGCCCCTGTACGCACGGCATCTGGGGGCGGGCCCGGCGTCGATCGGCCTCCTCCTGGCGGCCTTCTCGGCCGCGCAGTTCCTGTGCGCGCCCCTGCTCGGACGGTTGTCGGACCGCGTCGGGCGCAAGCCCGTCCTCGTCGTGTCGCTCGTCGGCACGGCGGCCGGCAGCCTCCTGACCGGCCTCGCCGGCTCGCTGTGGCTGCTGTTCGTGGCACGCGTGCTCGACGGCGCCTCGGGGGGCAGCGTGGCCGTGGCGCAGGCATCGGCCACCGACCTCGTGGGCCCGACCGAGCGGACTCGGGTGTTCGGCCTGCTCGGCGCGGCGTACGGGGTCGGCTTCGTGATCGGCCCCGCCATCGGCGGCCTGGCCGCCCTGGGCGGGACCCGCCTGCCGTTCTTCGTGGCCGCCGGGATCGCCGGGCTCAACGCCGCCGTGGCCCTCCGGCGGCTCCCCGAGACCCGGCCGGCCGCGGCCCGCGCCGCCCCGGCCGGCGCCGCCCCGGCCGGCGCCGCCGGCCGCCCGGGCCGCGGGATCGTCGCGGCCCTGCGGGCCATCGCCGTGCCGGCGGGCGTGACCGTGCTCCTCGTCGGCGCCTTCAGCGCTTTCGAGGTGACCTTCCCCCTCTTCGGCCAGCGCCGGCTCGGTTTCGGCCTGGCCGGCATCGGGGCGGTGTTCGCCATGGTCGGCGTGGTGGCCGCGATCGTGCAGGGGGGGGTGGTGCGCCCGCTGGCGGCGCGCATCGGGGACGCCGGCTGCCTGCGCGCCGGGCTCGTGGCCGAGGGGCTCGGGCTGGCGTCGCTGGCCGTCGTCCACACCCGGCCCGAGCTGGTGGTGCCGCTGGCCCTCGTCACCGCCGGGCAGGGGCTGTGCACGCCCGCCCTGAACGCCCTGGTGGTGGCCCGGGTGGGCGACGCCGACCGGGGCTCGGCGCTCGGCGCCCAGCAAGGGTGCTCGGCTCTGGCCCGCGTGCTCGGCCCCACCTTGGGCGGGCTCGCCTACGGCCTGCTGGGGACGGGCGCCGCCTTCGTCGGCGGGGCGGCCGTCGTGGCCGCCGCCCTGGCGTTGTCCCTGGTCAGGCGGAGGGCGATGGCGCCGATCGCCTAATTGGCTGTCGAATCGGCCCGGATCGGTTGTCGAATCGGCCGGCCATAGGTTACCGTTGAGTAACAACGGGGGACGGGGAGCGGCGGCCCGCACGCAGCGCGGGGGCTCGGTGCCGCCGCCCGCCACCCACGGGCAATGCCGACCGGGACCCTGGGGCCCGGATCCGGACCTCGACCAAGGGGAGGACATGTCGGAGTTCTCGCTCGACCTCAGCGAAGACCAGGTGCAGATCCAGAAATGGGTGCACGACTTCGCGGAACAGGTGATCCGCCCGGCCGCGCGCGAGTGGGACGAGCGCGAGGAGACTCCCTGGCCCATCATCGAGGAGGCGTCGCGCGTCGGCCTCTATTCGTTCGACTTCATGACCCAGTGCTTCTTCGACCCGGCGGGCCTGTTGCTCCCCATCGCCAACGAGGAGCTGGCGTGGGGTGACGCCGGGATCGGCCTCGCCATCTTCGGCAGCGCCCTCGGCCTGGCCGGCATCGTCGCCAACGGCACGCCCGAGCAGCTGCTCGAGTGGGGGCCGCAGTGCTTCGGCACGCCCGACAAGATCCAGATGGCCGCCTTCGCCGTGTCGGAGCCCGACGCCGGGTCGGACGTGAGCTCGCTGCGCACCCGGGCCGTCTACGACGAGGCCAAGGACGAATGGGTGATCAACGGCACCAAGACGTGGATCACCAACGGGGGGATCGCCGACGTGCACGTGGTGGTCGCCGCCGTGGACCCGGACCTCAGGTCGCGCGGCCAGGCGAGCTTCATCGTGCCCCCCGGGACGCCCGGCCTGTCGGCCGGCCAGAAGTTCCAGAAGATGGGCATCCGGGCGTCGCACACCGGCGAGGTGATCCTCGACGACGTGCGCGTCCCGGGGTCGTGCCTGCTCGGCGGCAAGGAGAAGCTCGACGAGAAGCTGGCCCGCGCCCGGGAGGGGAAGCGGTCCAACTCGCAGGCCGCCATGGCCACCTTCGAGGCCTCGCGCCCGTCGGTGGGCGCGCAGGCGCTCGGCATCGCCCGCGCCGCCTACGAGTACTCCCTGGAGTACGCCAAAGAGCGCAAGGCCTTCGGCCGCCGCATCATCGAGAACCAGGGGATCGCCTTCAAGCTCGCCGACATGAAGACGCGCATCGACGCGTCCCGGATGCTCGTGTGGCGCGCCGCATGGATGGGGCGCACGGGCAAGACGTTCTCGGCAGGCGAGGGCTCGATGTCGAAGCTCTACGCGGGCGAGACGGCGGTGTGGGTGACCGAGCAGGCCATCCAGATCATGGGCGGCTATGGCTACATCCGCGAGCACCCCGTCGAGCGCTGGCACCGGGACTCCAAGATCTACACGATCTTCGAGGGGACCTCGGAGATCCAGCGCCTCATCATCGCCCGGGCCATCTCCGGCATCCACATCCCCTGATCGCGCTGCGCAGCCGCGCCGAGCGCGGTGCCACCCCGCCATGCCCGTGACCCCGCGCGTCCTGTTCCTGTGCACGGGCAACGCGGCGCGCTCGGTGATGGCGGGAGCGATGCTCGAGGCCCAGGGCGCGACGGTGCGCGTCACCACCGCCGGCACCCACGTGGTCGAGCACCAGCCCATCAGCGTCCGGACGCGTGATGCGTTGCGGTCCCTCGGCCTCGAGGCGCCGAGGCACCGCAGCCGCCAGTTGACCGACGACGAGGTCGGGGCCGCCGACCTGGTGGTCGCCATGGCCGCCGAGCACGTCCTCTACGTCCGCCGGCGCCATGGTGCGGGCGCGGACCGGACGGCCACGCTCCCGTACCTTGCGCCCCGCCTGCCGCCCGGCATCGGGCCGCTGGCGCAGCGCGTCGGCACTCTCGGGCTGGCGACAGTCGATCCCGCCGTCCAGGGCGACGTCGCCGACCCCGCCGGGGGCGGCGACGAGGACTACCTGGCCTGTGCCCGGGAGGTCGCCGCGCTGGTCGGCGAGTTGGCGCCCCGCCTCGGCTGACCCTCGGCTGACCCTCGGCTCCGGTCCGGCCCCGGCCCAGGGCGCGTGCGTGGGCGCGGCCCGGCACGAACCGGCAGGCGGCACGAACGGGCAGGCCGGCACCGGCGCAGGCGCCGTCATCGACGCCAGCCGGGCATGGGCGCTCCCGTCCCGGGGTCCCTCCGCGATGGGGGTCCATTGGGGTTATACGCGAGAGCAACTCCGGACTGCCCGAAGAGAGCCCGTGATGCCCGAAGAGTGCGTTCCGGCCACTCCGGGTCGGCGTGCAGAGCCCCGGGGACCCCGGGTCGGCGACCGTCAGACCGGGACGGGCTCCTTGCGCAGCTCGGGATGGCGCAGGGTGATGTCGTTGCAGGCCTCGCACACGTGCTCGGGGACGAGCCCGGCGCGCATGAGCAGCGCGAAGGCCCGGCATCCCAGGCAGATCCCGAACGCCGACTCCAGGAACGCCGCGCACGCCAGGAGCCCGACGACCACCCACGCCGCCGTGCGGGCCCCGGCGCCGAACCAGAGCACGATCGCCGTCGACGAGAACACCACCCCGATCGCCTGCGCGAAGCGCTTGGGTGGCCCGCTCACGTGACGGGGGGCCGCCAGGTGCGGGGCGACCACCCGCGTCGCCAGCTGGCCCAGGGGGCTGAGCCTGGGCCCGGTGAGCATCCGGGCCCAGAAGCCGTAGGCGAGGGGGACGAGCAGCCACGGCTGGCCGAGGGCGATGGCGAGGGCACACAGCAGGACGACCCCGCCGGCCACCACCCGGGCGGCGACCTCGTTCACGGGGTTGGGGAAGCCGAACACCGAGCTGATCCGTGCCTGCATGGCGTGCACCTCGTCGTGGTGGCCGGGCCCGGTGCCCGGAGACGCCCGAAAGCTTACCTCTCAGGTCGGGTTTTCGCTCCGGGCCCCCGGCCGGCACGAACCGGGGTCAGTCGCGGTGCACGGAGCGCAGCCCGGCCCAGGCGAGGTCGGCGAGGCGCCGGGCCAGGCGCACGGCCTCCGACTCGTGCGGGTCGCTCCCGTTCGGGTCGCGGGTGGCGAGGAAGTGCCGGCTGGCCCCCTCGGCCATGCCCACCATGGCGTAGGCCAGGAGCCGGCGGTGGTCCTCGTCGAGGCCGGCGTCGATGAGGACGTCGATGGCCCCGGCCAGTCGTTCCTCGACGTGGCGCACCGCCCGCGACAGCTCGGGGTCGTTGGGGACGTTGCTGCCGAAGAGGAGGTGGAAGGCGTCCGCGTTGGTCACCACGAGGTGGAAGTAGGCGGCGAACCCGCCCTCGACCTGCTGGCGCGGGCCCCCGGCGGCGGCCACGGCCTTGCCGATGGCGTCGAGCATGGTGCCCGCCACCGAGTCCACGAGCTCCAGGTACAGGGCACGCTTGGAGACGAAGTGCTGGTAGAGCAGGGGCTTGGTGACGCCGGCGGCCTCGGCGATGTCGTCCATGGTGGTGGCGTTGAAGCCGCGCTCGGCGAAGAGCGTCAGGGAGACGTCGAGGAGCTGCTGGCGACGCCGGTCGGCGGTCAACCGCTTGGCGGTGCCGCCGCCGCTCACGGTGGCTGCGGTCGGACGGGTCGCCATGCCCGAATCGTACCGGGCGCCGCCCTCCCGCCCAGGAGGACCCGGCGCGAGCCCGGTCCGTGATCCTCACAGTCAGGGCAGGGCCCACCCCGCCGCGTCGAGGACCCGGGCCAGCCGGTGGGGGAGGTCGTCCAGGGCGAAGTGCCGGCGCGCCGTGCCGTGGTTGTGCTCCAGCAACGACGCGTCGGGCGCGTCGAGGAATGCCCCGACGCCGGGTGCGTCGTCGTGGGCGAACCACCGGAAGCCGAAGGCCGCCAACTCGGCGGCCACGGGGTACGGGCCGACGGCGAGGGGTCGCCGGTGGACGGCGGACTCGAGCGCCGGATTGCCGAAGCCCTCCCACGTCGAGGGGAGCACGACCACGTCGCAGGCGGCGTAGGCATGCTCGACCCCGGTGGCGGCGGCGGTCGCCCCGGGCCCCAGGATGCACGGCGGGCCTGCCGCCGCCACCAGCCGCTCGAGCTCGGGCCCGAAACCGTCCTCGGCCGGCCCCAGCAGCCAGAAGGTCGCCCCCAGCGCCTGGGCCAGCGCCATCCCGCCGGCCACGTTCTTGCGGGGGATGGCCCGGGTGGGTTGGAGCACGAGCCGGTCGCCGGGGCCGAGGCCGAGCGACCGCCGCGTGGCGGCCCGGTCGCCGGCGGGGCCGTCGACGTCGAAGGCGTTGCGCACGACGGTGGCGGCGATGCCGTGGTGCGCCAGCTGGCGGCGGCTGAGGTCGTTCACGGTGACGTGCACCCAGGTGGGGTCGTCGGGCGGCGGCGGGTGGCTTGCGTACTGCGGGCGCTGCCACGGCAGGTCGTGGTGGTGGAGCAGCGCCGGCCGACCGCGCAGGGCGTGCGCCACGACGGCCGCGGCCGCCTCGTTGAGCGGGAGCGAGCACAGGTTCTCGACCACGACGATGTCGGCGTCGTCGAGCGCGGCGCGGACCGCGTCGGGAGCGGGCGGCTCCGGGGCGGCGATGCCCAGGCCTGGGACGATGCGGTCCACGGGGCCCTCGCCCGCTACCGTCCGGATGTCGAACCCGAGCGTCGACAGGGCCCCCGCCCACTTCCGGGCCTCGACGGCCACGCCGTCGGAGCCGCCGAGGCGGAACGACACGATGGCGACGACCGGCCGGGCCACGGGCCAGCCAGGCTACTGCCGGCGCCGCCGTCACGACCCCCGGGCTGGGCGGCGGCGGGGGGCGGGCGCTACCGTCGGCCCGGTGCCGGGCCCGTCGACCACCGAGGATGGCGTGACCGGGACCCCGACCGTGCGGTACGAGGTCGCCGACGGGATCGCCCGCGTCACCATCAACCGGCCCGAGCGCCGCAACGCCCTGTCCTGGGACGCCATGCGCGGCCTGCACCAGGCACTGGCGGCGGCCCGCGCGGACGCCGCGGTCCGGGTGGTGGTGCTCGCCGGCGCCGGTGACGAGGCCTTCTGCGCGGGGGCCGACCTCGGGTCGATGACGGGCCACGACGACCCGGAGTCGGACCTGCTCTCGGTCCACGAGTCCCGTGGCGTCCTGGCGCAGGTGTTCGAGGCCCTCTGGAAGCTCGGCAAGCCGACCGTCGCCCGCGTGCAGGGGTTCGCGCTGGCCGGTGGCTTCGGGCTGGCCCTGGCGTGTGACCTGGTGGTGGCGTCCGAGCGTGCCCGCTTCGGCGCCCCCGAGGTCAACGTCGGCCTGTGGCCGTACATGATCACGGTGCCCCTCGTGCGGTCCATGCCTCCCAAGCAGGCGCTCGAGCTGATGCTGACCGGGCGCGTGGTCGGCGCCCCCGAGGCCGAGCGCCTGGGCTTCGTGACGCGGGTGGTACCCCCCGAGGACCTCGACGCCGCCGTGGAGGAGCTGGCGGCCACGCTGGCGGCCAAGTCCCCGGCCGTGATGAAGCTGGGGCGCGACGCGTTCTACGCTGTGTGGGACATGGCGGCGCCCGAGGCCCTCGCCCACCTGCAGGCCATGCTCACGCTCACGGCGCAGACCGAGGACGCCGCCGAGGGCATCGCCGCCTTCCTGGAGAAGCGCCCGCCCCGATGGCGGGGGCGCTGAGCGATCGGCGCCGACCCGTACCGCGGCGGTCGCGCGCCGGGGGAGGCGACGAGGCCAAGACCGGGCCACCGACCTAGCGACGGACGAAGCGAGCAGACACGATGCGCAAACGGGCACTGATCACCGGCATCACCGGCCAGGACGGCTCCTACCTGGCCGAGTTCCTCCTCGAGGAGGGATACGAGGTGATCGGCATGGTGCGGCGATCCTCGACGCTGAACTTCGAGCGCATCGCCCACATCCAGGACCGCGTCACGCTCGTGGCCGGGGACCTGCTCGACGAGGTCTCGCTCATCGGCATCCTGCGCGAGCACCGGCCGGCCGAGGTCTACAACCTCGCCGCCCAGTCCTTCGTGCAGACGTCGTGGACCCAACCGGTGCTCACGGGCGAGACCACGGCGCTGGGCGTCACCCGCGTGCTCGACGCCATCCGCATCGTCGACCCCGAGATCCGCTTCTACCAGGCGTCGTCCTCCGAGATGTTCGGGAAGGTCCACGAGGTCCCGCAGAACGAGACGACGCCCTTCTACCCGCGCAGCCCCTACGGGGTGGCCAAGGTCTACGGCCACTGGATCACCGTCAACTACCGCGAGAGCTACGGGCTGCACGCGTCGTCGGGGATGCTGTTCAACCACGAGAGCCCGCGGCGCGGGCTCGAGTTCGTCACCCGCAAGGTCAGCCACGGCGTGGCGCGCATCGCGTGCGGCATGGACGACAAGCTCGCTCTCGGCAACCTCGACTCGCAGCGCGACTGGGGCTTCGCCGGCGACTACGTGCGCGCCATGTGGGCCATGCTCCAGCGCGACGAGCCCGAGGACTTCGTGGTGGCTACGGGCACGACCCACTCGGTGCGCCAGTTGTGCGAGATCGCCTTCTCCCACGCCGGCCTCGACTGGCAGAACCACGTGGTGGTGGACGACGCATTCCTGCGGCCCGCCGAGGTGGACCTGCTGGTGGGAGACGCCACCAAGGCCCGGACAGAGCTCAAGTGGGAGCAGACCGTCGACTTCGCCCAGCTCATCGCCATGATGGTCGACGCCGACGTCGAGCTCCTGCGTGGCCGGGCCCACTGATCCCCGATGGTGACGTCCCCGGCGGTGCTCGGGGTGCACGCCACCATCTCCGCCGACCCGCTGGGCCTGCTGGTGGCGTTCGGCGCCGGCATGCTGTCGTTCCTGTCGCCGTGCGTCCTGCCCCTGGTGCCGGGCTACGTCTCCATGGTGTCGGGGCTGTCGGTGGCGGAGATCGAGGAGGGCCGGCCCCAGCAGGTGGTGCCGCTGCTGCGCGGCGTCCTCGGCTTCATCGCCGGCTTCACCGTCGTCTTCACCGCGCTGGGCGCGGCGGCGTCGAGCCTGGGCCGCGTCCTGCTCGGGCACCAGCGGACGCTCGACATCGTGGCGGGGGCGCTCATCGTCCTCTTCGGCGTGTGGTTGGCGGGGATGGGGGCGCCGACGTCGTTCCTGCGCGAGCGCCGGTTCCACCCGCGTCCGTCGCGCCTCGGCGCGTGGGCGCCGCCCATCCTCGGGATGGCGTTCGCCTTCGGCTGGACGCCCTGTGTCGGGCCCGTCCTCGGCGGCGTGCTCGGCCTGGCCGCCACGCGGGCCACGCTGGGGTCCGGCGTCATGCTGCTGGTGGCGTACTCGCTCGGCCTGGGGGTGCCCTTCCTCGCCACGGGGCTGGCGTTCGGACGGCTCACGTCCCTGCTGGCCCGGGTGCGGCGGCGGCTGTTCGTGGTCGACCTCGTCTCGGGGGTGGCCCTCGTGGCCTTCGGCGTGCTGCTGCTCAGCAACAACCTCCACTGGGTGTCGTCGGTCGCCTCCGACGCGCTGCGCGCCCTCGGCCTCGGCCGGCTGTCGGTCAGCTGACCCCGCCGCCGCCCCGGCCCCGCCGGGGACGGGGGCCGCTTGGAACCGGGGACGGGGTCCCCCGTAGCATGGGGCGCAGGCCATGGCCCCCGCAGTCCTCCTCCGTGCCGCCGTCTGCGTGACCGGGCGGTTCCCGGCCCTGGCCGGCGTCGATCTCGTCGTCGCCCAGGGCCACGTGGTCGTGCTCGAAGGGCCCAACGGGGCCGGCAAGACCAGCCTGCTGCGGGTGTGCGCCGGTCTGCTGTCCCTGACCGGGGGGCAGGCCAGCATTCTCGGGTGCGACCTGGGGCGCGACCGCGCCGCCGTCCGGCGCCGGGTCGGCATGCTGGGCCACGCCGCCGCCCTCTACGACGACCTGACGGTGGCCGAGAACGTGCGATTCGCGGTGCGCGCCGCCGGGGGCACCGCCTCGGGGACCGACGCCGCCCTCGACCGGCTCGAGCTGGGAGGGCGCCTGCGGCGCACCCCCGTGGGCCGGCTGTCGGCCGGGCAGCGCCGCCGGGTGGCCCTGGCCGTCCTGGTGGCCCGTCGGCCCGAGCTCTGGCTGCTCGACGAGCCCCACGCCGGGCTCGACGCCGGTGCCCGGGCCGTCCTCGGGGAGATCGTCGCCGACGTGGCGGCGTCGGGGGCCACGGTGCTGCTGGCGTCGCACGAGCCCGAGGAGTCGCTGCCGCTCGCCGACCGGGTGGTCTCGCTGGCCGGGGGGCGCGTGGTGGGGGAACGCGCCCTGCGCGCCATGCCGCAAGGCCCGGGCGCGGCGGACGCGCCGGACGCGGGCGCGCCGGCCGCGGGCGCGCCGGACGGCGGCGTGCGGCGCGACGTGGTGCCCGGAGGTGTCCATGTGGCGTGACACCGTCCTCGTGGCCGGCAAGGACCTCCGCATCGAGCTCCGGTCGCGGGTGGTGCTGCACCAGGTCGCGCCGGTCGCCGTCCTCGTCCTGGTCCTGTTCGCCTTCGCGCTGGGGCCCGACCGGGCGCCGATGGTGCGCGCCGCTCCGGGGCTGTTCTGGGTGGCCGTGCTCTTCGCCAGCGTGCTCGCCGTGCAGCGCAGCTTCGCCGTCGAGTCCGCCGAGGGTGCTCGCGACGGGCTGCGCCTGTCGGGTCTCGACCCGGCCGGGGTCTTCCTCGGCAAGGCGGCCGCGGTGGCGGTACAGCTCGTGGTGGTCGAGGTCGTGCTGACCGCTGGGGTCGTGGTGCTCTACGGCGCCCACGTCCGCTCGTTCGGGGACATCGTGGTGGCGAGCGTCGCCGGCACCGCCGGCCTCGCCGCCGCGGGCACGCTCTACGGCGCCCTCGCCGCCGGGTTGCGCGTCCGCGAGACCCTGCTGCCCTTCCTCTTCCTGCCGGTGGCCGCGCCCGTGCTGCTGGCCGGCACCCGGGCATGGCAGGCGGCCATGGGCATCGGAGCCGGCAGCGCGGGGGACCCCTGGCTCCGGTTGCTGCTCGTGTTCGCCGCTGTCTACCTCGCGCTCGGCGTCGTCATCTTCGGGCCGCTGCAGGAGGCCCCGTGAACGCACCCCGCCCCGGCGCGGCGCGCCCGGCTGTTCCCGGGTGGGGACCGGCCGCCACGTGGGTCGTGCGCGGCCTCGGCCTGACGGCGGCGGTCGCCGTGGCCGTCACCGTGTGGCTCGGGCTGTGGATCACGCCACCCGACCAGACGCAGCACGACCTGGTCCGCCTCGTCTACGTGCACCCGCCCATCGCGTGGGTGTCGCTCTACCTCGCGTTCGGTGTCGCCGCGGTGTCGAGCCTGCTGTGGCTGTGGCCCCGGACGCGCAGCCCGTTCTGGGACCGCCTGGCGGCGTCCTCCGTGGAGGTGGGGGCCGTCTTCACCGCGCTCACGCTCGTCACCGGCTCGATCTGGGGCCGGCCGACCTGGGGGGTGTGGTGGGTGTGGGACGCGCGCCTCACCTCGACGGCGCTGCTGTTCGTGCTCCTCCTCGGATACCTGGCCATGCGCCGTGTTCCCGCCGACCCGGACGCCCGGGCCCGGCGCTGCGCGGCGGTCGCGCTCGTGGCCGCCGCCGACGTCCCCATCGTGCACTTCTCGGTCAACTGGTGGCGGACGCTGCACCAGGACGCCACCGTGCTCAACGCCAACCTGTCGCCGACCATCCACGGGTCGATGGCGTGGACGCTGCTGGTCGGGTTCGTGGCGTTCACCCTGCTGTTCGCCTGGATGCTGGCCGTGCGCTACCGGATCGAGGTGCTGTCGGAGCTCGTCCAGGAGTCCGAGCTCGACGTGGCGCTGCACGAGCGGTGGGCGGAAGGCGCCGAGCACGTGACGCGCGAGCCCGATGGGGTCCTGACGTGAGGAGCACCGTGAGGAGCGCCGTGAGGAGCACGCGGTGAGGTACATCGACGCGGGCTACGCCGTCGCCCTGTCCGTCCTCGCCGCGTACGCCGCCGTTCTCGTGCGTCGCCGGAGGCGCCTACAGCGGTGGGTGGAGCGCTCGCCCGAGCAGCCCTCGCCATGAGCGAGCCGTTCACGGCGGCGTCCCCGTCGGGCGTCGCCGGCGCCACGGCCGTCGTCGCGGGGGTGGAGGCGGCGCCCGGCGCGCCCGGTGCCGCACCGGGTGCCGCGCCCGGCGGGCCGGTACGCCCGCGCCGGAGGAACACCCGCCTGTGGGTCGTCGGCACCGTGCTGGTGGCGGCGTTCGCGTTCCTGCTCGTCAAGGGGCTCGGCAGCTCCCTGAACTATTTCGAGACGGTGGACCAGGCCGTCGCGCACAAGACCGCGCTCGGGGCGCGCACCTTCCGGCTCGAAGGCGTCGTCGTCCCCGGGACGGTGCACCGCGACTCCGGCGGTGTCCGCTTCGTGGCCGCCGGCACCCGGCACCGCGTGGCGGTGGTCAACCACGGCAACCCGCCCCAGCTGTTCCAGCCGAACATCCCGGTCGTGGTCGTCGGCCACTTCTCGGGGAGCACCTTCGTCTCGGACCAGGTGATCGTCGACCACAGCGCCCAGTACGTCCAGCAGCATCCCGACCGAGTCAGGGCGCCGAACGGGACCACTCGGTGAACGCCGCCCTCGGGCACGCCGGCGTCCTGCTCAGCCTGGTCGCCTCGCTCGTCGGGGTGGCGGTGATCGGTTACGGGCTGGCGCGCGGGCGCGCCGACACGGCGCGCGCCGGTCGCATGTACGCCGGGCTGGTGCTGTTGGGCGCGGTCGTCGGGACCGTGGCGATGGAACGCGCGCTCGTGACCCACGACTTCTCGCTCGCCTTCGTGGCCGCCAACAACAGCCGGTCGACGCCGCTGCTCTACGCCATCACCGGGATGTGGTCGGCGCTCGCCGGGTCGATCCTGCTGTGGGGGCTCATCCTCGCCGGCTACATCGCGGCGATGGTGTGGCGCTTCCGCCGGCAGGCGGCCGACCCGCTCGTCGCCTGGGCGACCCTGGTCACCTTCGCCGTGGCCGCCTTCTTCTTCGCCCTGATGGCAGGGCCGGCCGACCCGTTCCGTACGGTCGCCGGGCCCGTTCCCGCCAACGGGCTCGGGCCGAACGTGCTGTTGCAGGACAACCCGCTCGTGGCCTTCCACCCGCCGATCCTCTACCTCGGGTTCGTCGGGTTCACGATCCCGTTCGCCTTCGCGGTGGCGTCGCTCGTCACCGGGAGGGTGGGTGAGGGCTGGCAGCTCGCCACCCGGCGGTGGGCGTTGTTCGCGTGGGGATTCCTGACGGTGGGGATCGTCCTCGGCGCGTGGTGGTCGTACCAGGTCCTCGGGTGGGGCGGCTTCTGGGCGTGGGACCCGGTCGAGAACGCCTCGTTCCTCCCGTGGCTGTGCGCCACCGCCTACCTGCACTCGGTGCTCGTGCAGGAGCGCCGTGGCCTGTTGCGGGTGTGGAACCTGTCGCTCGTGATCGCGACCTTCAGCCTCACCATCCTGGGCACCTTCCTCACGAGGTCCGGGGTCATCGCGTCCGTGCACGCCTTCTCGGACTCCGACATCGGGCCGCTGCTGCTCGGGTTCTTCGGTGCCGTCCTCGCCACGGGCGTGGGCCTCATCGCCTGGCGCGGCGACCGCTTGCGGTCGCCCGGCGGGATCGACTCGGCGGTGAGCCGCGAAGGCGCGTTCCTGCTCAACAACCTCCTGTTCGTGGGCTTCGCCTTCGTGGTGCTGCTCGGGACGGTCTTCCCATTGCTCTACGAGGCGTTCCGCGGCCAGCAGGTCACCGTCGGGGCGCCGTACTTCAACGTCATGACCATGCCCATCGGCCTGGCATTGCTGTTCCTGATGGCGATCGGGCCGGCGCTGCCGTGGCGCAAGACGACCGCCGGCGCCCTGCGCGACCGGCTGACCGTCCCCGCCTGGGTCGGGGCGCTCGTCATCGTGGGCTGCGTGGCCGGTGGCGTGCGCGGGCTCGCACCGCTCACCGCCTTCGGCCTGGGCGCCTTCGCCGCCGCCGCCAACGCCCGCCAGCTCGTCCTGTCGTCGCGCCGGGCGCACGCGAGCGGCGCCGGCGCGTGGCGCGGTCTGGTGGGGCGCGCCAACGGGGGCATGGTGGTGCACCTCGGTGTCGTCGTGGTGGCGGTGGCGTTGGCGGCGACAACGTCGTTCGGCCACCGTGGGGAGGTCCAGCTGCGCCCGGGCGCGGCGGCCACCTTCGACGGCCACCGCATCGAGTTCGTGGGCATCGTCCACCTCCGTACGCCGGCGCGCACCGCCACCGAAGCCCTCGTGCTGGTGGACGGGCACGGCCCGCTGCGCCCGGCGGTGAGCCAGTTCGGCCAGGGCACGGAGGCCGTGGGCACGCCCGCCATCAGGTCGGGTTTCGAAGACGACGTCTACCTCACCGTCGACGCCCTGCCGGTGAAGGCGGGGGGGCCCGTGACCATCGGCGTCACCATCCAGCCCCTGGTGGCCTGGCTGTGGGGTGGCGGTGCGCTGCTCGTGGTCGGGGCGGCACTGGCCGCCGTGCCCGGCAGGAGGCGCCGTCCCACCGATCCGGTCTCGGCGCCGGTGCCGGCGCGCGCCGCCGACGGCGGTGACGCCCGGCCTCCGGACACGGGGGTGCCGGTCGGCGCCCGACCCGACGGGGTTCCCCCCACCTCGACGACGCCACCGACCGGGGCGGCGCCATCCGACGGCCACGAGCGCGCCGACGAGCCCGTGCCGGCCGGTTCGCCGTGACCGGGACGACGACGGCCGCCGGAGCCGGCCGCGCCGGAGCCCCCGGCACCGGCGGTCGCGCCGGAGCTCCCCGCACCGCGGGCCCGGCAGGTGTCGATCCGGATGCCGTGCCCGACCCGCAGGCATCCGCACCGCGCCGCCGGCACACGGCGAGGTGGGCGGCCGCTGCCGCGTTGGTGGTGGGCGCAGGCCTGGTGCTGCTGCTCGCCACGCGCCCGCCCCAGACCGCAACCGAGGTGGCCACGCCCCTGGTGGGCCAGGCCGCGCCGCGCATCGCCGGCACGACGCTCGCCGGCGGTACGTTCGACTTGTCCGCGCTGCGGGGCCGCTGGGTCGTCGTCAACTTCTTCGCCAGCTGGTGCACCCCGTGCCAGCAGGAGCAGCCCGAGCTGGTGGCGTTTGCCTACGCGCACCGGCTGCCGACTGATCCCGCGCTCGTCGGTGTCGTCTTCGACGACTCGGCCTCGACGGCGCGCGCTTTCATGCGGTCGACCGGCGCCACGTGGCCGGCGGTGGTCGATCCCGGTGGCCAACTCGGGCTCGACTACGGCGTCCGGGGGCCGCCCGAGACGTTCCTGGTCTCGCCGCGCGGCGTCGTGGTCGCGCATTTCGACGGGCCCATGACCAGCGCAGCCCTCGACTACTGGCTCGGGCGGGCCTCGGCCGGTGGTGCATGAGCTCCATGCCCGCTCGTCGGGGACGCTGGACGTGGGTGGTCCTCGTGCTCGTCGTCGGCGTCGCCCTGGGCGTGGGGGCGTCACCCGGCGTACCGCCTCCCGGCGTGGCCCAGCGGGTCGTGGCCATCGACGCGCTGGTGCGGTGCCCGAGCTGCGAAGGCATCTCGGTCGCCGACTCCTCGGCGTCGACGGCCGTCGCCATCCGGGAGGCGGTGACCGCCCGCGTCCGGGCCGGGCAGAGCGACGCGCAGATCGACGCCTTCCTGGTGAGCCGCTACGGCCCGAGCATCCTCCTCCGGCCACCGGTGCGCGGGGGGACGGCGTGGGTGTGGGTGCTCCCGCCTGCGGCGCTGGCCCTGGGGCTGGTGGGGCTCGCCGTGGTGTTCTGGCGCCGCCGGCACCCGGCGCGGGTGACGGTGACCGAGGAGGACCGCGCCCTGGTGGCGCAGGCGCTGGCGGCGCGCTCGTCACGATCCGGCGGCGGAGGCGGAGCCGACCACGAAATGGCCGGCGACCGGTGACGCGCACCGACCTCGACGACGAACGTGGCTTCCTGTTGGCCTCGCTCGAGGACCTGGAGCGCGAGCATGCCGCGGGCGACCTCTCCGACGCCGACTACGAGGCCCTGCGCGACCGGTACACGCGGCGCGCCGCCGACGTCCTGCGCGAGCTCGACGCCGCCACCACCGCCGAGCCTGAAGCACCGGTTCCTGCACGTGAGGCCGGGGCTCCTCAGCCGTCGTCGACCCGCGCACGGCGACGGCACCTCCTGGCCGTGGTGGGCGGGCTTGCGGTGCTCGTGGCCGTGTCGGCCGTGGTGGTCGAGACGCAGACCGGGTCGCGGCTCCCGGGCCAGACGGCCACGGGCTCGGTCAGCCTGAGCAAGCCGGAGCAGATCCGCCGGACTCTGGCGCAGGCCGAGACGCTCGAGACCTCGGGTGATGCCGCCGGTGCGCTGCACCTCTACCACCAGGTGCTCGCCCAGGAGCCCGACCAGGTCGACGCGCTGGCCGAGTCCGGGTGGTTGGAGTTCGAGGCGGGTGCCCAGGCGCAGAGCTCGGCCGTGCTCACCGAAGCGCTCCAACTCGAGCAGCGGGCGCAACGGTCGGACCCCGGCGCCTACGCACCCCACCTCTACCTGGGCTCGATGCTCCTGGCGGAAGGGAACGCGCCGGGAGCAGTGACGCAGTACCGCCAGTTCCTGGCGGACGGACCGCCCCAGGACAAGGTTGTGGCGGCGAAGCCGTTCATCGCTCGGGCGTTCACACAGGTCGGCCAGCCCGTCCCGGCCATGCCCACCGGGGGCTCGGGCTCATAGGGCGCAGCCCTCCCCACCGGCCGGGCCGGGCTCGGCCGTACGATCGGTGCGCCGGCAGGTGCAGTCATCGATTTCCCTCGTGACAATAGGACAATAGAGAGAGGCAACAGCTTTGCCGGACGCCGCCTGAGGATGGGACAAGCCTCATCCCCGGGTAGATCTGACGATCCGAGGCGTCAGCTCGAGATCGTCAATTGTGAGGATGCTGCGACCGTTGACATTCTGATTGGCTACCACCCGACGTCACGGGTCGCGGGGCAGGGGAACTTTCTTCTCTGAAGGGATGTAGGACATGCGTTCAGGACTGCTGCGGGGCCACCGTTTCGGGGTGGCCGGCATCGCCGGCGCGTTGCTGTGCGCGGGCTTGGCCGGCGTCGGTGCACCGGCCGCTTCGGCCAAGGCGCACATCCCCGAGGCCCTCTATGTGGGTTCGTTCCACGGTATCGTCACCCCAGCGTCGGTGACGTTCTCGACGATCCAGGATGCGGTCAAGGCCGCCCAGAAGGGTGACTGGATCCTGATCGCACCGGGCGACTACCACGAGGCCGGCGACATGGGCGCCAACGCGCCAAGCCCCTCGGACCTCTCCACCGGATGGTACGGGGGCGTCGACGTCGAAACGCCGGGGATCCACCTTCGCGGCATGGACCGGAATTCGGTGATCGTCGACGGCACGCTGTCCTCGGCAGCTACACCGTGCAGCTCGTCTCCCGCCGACCAGAACTTCCTCGGCGGCGACGGGCGGAACGGCATCCTCGTGTGGAAGGCCAACGGCGTCAGCATCGACAACCTCACCGTGTGCAACTTCCTCGCCGGTTCCGGCGACTCCGGCAATGAGATCTGGTGGAACGGCGAGGCCAATGCGAAGGGCAAGATGGGCATCAAGGGATACTCCGGCAGCTACCTGACGGCGACGTCCACGTACTTCTCCGGCAGTTCCCAGAGCAACCCCAGCGTCTGCGCCACGTGCGCCCTCTACGGCATCTTCTCGTCGGCGTCGCAGGGGCCGGCGACCCTGACTCAGCTCTACGCCAACAACTTCTCCGATTCGGGTATCTACGTGGGCGCGTGCAAGCGAGCATGCAACGTGACCATCGACAAGGCGACGATGGAGAACAACGCCCTCGGTTACTCGGGCACGAACTCCGGCGGACAGATCATCGTCCAGAACTCGACCTTCAACAACAACAAGGATGGCTTCGACACCAACACCGCTCTCACGGGCGACCCGCCCCCGCCCCAGGACGGCCGCTGCGCCGGTAAGTCCGCGACACCGTATCCGGGGACCAAATCGTGCTGGATCTTCGAGAACAACCTTGTCGAGAACAACAACAACCCGAACGTGCCCATCGCCGGCACCGCCGGCCTCGGGCCGACGGGCACCGGCATGACGGTCTCGGGTGGACGCAACGACGTCATCGCCAACAACGAGTTCCTCAACAATGGCGCCTGGGGCATCCTGTTCCTTCCTTATCCGGACGCCAACACCACCTCGAACGGCAAGACCTGCAAGAGCCAGAAGGGCATCGTGGCTACGGGCCTGGGCATCGCGGGTGTTTCCTGCCTCTTCGACCCGCAGGGTGACCACCTGGTGAACAACAAGTTCTCCGGCAATGGGACGTTCGGCAACCCGAGCAATGCCGACTTCGGCAACCTGCTCATCTCCGGGCACGAGCCGGTGAACTGCTTCTCGGGGAACACCGAATGGGACTCCACGTTCACCAACCAGCTGGGACCGGCGACGAATGCGAACGTCGCGGACTCCTATCAGGGGCAGACGCCCTCCACCTGTGGGGCGCGCTCGACCAAGGCGGGACTGCTCGGGAGCAACACTGATCTGACCCTGCTCGGCCAGGTGGAGTGCGATACCGGCGTCCTCAGCGGGGCGGGCTGCGCGTCGACGCACTACCCACAGCCGACGGCCGTCGTCATGCACCCTCTGCCCAGCCTGCCTTCGATGCCCAACCCGTGTGCCAACGTGCCGGCGAACCTGTGGTGCCCGGGCGGCTTCCCGGCGGCAAAGGTGACAGGGTAGGAACAGGTAAGGACAGGTCCAACCGTCGCACGAATCCCGAGCATCCCACCCGCGTTTGGTCGTATGCGGGACGATGCGCTGTGGCTGTCAACGTGCGATACGCAGGCCGTGACCAGTGCAGTGGCACATATACCGACGCATGCGTCTCGGCGCGGTGGCGACCAGTGTTCTGACGGTGGGGTGCGGGGGACTGTTCATGTCGGCATGCGGGAACGGATCGGGTTCTCTCGTGGGGTCGGTTCTGGTCGAGGATCCGGTGGCCGGATGGCTCGTCCCAGGTGTAACGCTGACAGTGGACCTGAGGTCGGGTGACCGTGTCGTGGCGACCGCGCAAGTGAAGCCGCATCACCAGTTCCATTTTCGCGAGCCGTCCGGCACCTACGACCTGGACGCCGTTGGGATCCGAGACTGCGTCCAGCCGGTGACGATCCATTCGGGAAGGTCGATCACCCACGATCTGAGATGTGGGCCGGCACCGCAAGCCGGCTAGTGATCCCGCTCGCCGGAGTTGGCATCCGGTTCCCTCCACCTCGGCATCACCTCCCGCCCTCCGAGCCGCGACAGCGTGCTCAGGGCCGTAACGTCGTGGTGTGAATGGCCTGAGGGTGTGGCTCGCGAGGAGGATCTTCCCGCTCCTGGCCACGGTGGTTCTCGTCGCCGTGACAATGGCCTCTTCGATGTGGTGGGGCCCCCATCTCGTCGGCAAGCCTGCGTGGCAACTCCCCGACGACCTTTGGGGGACGCTCGTCGCCGCCCGACGGCTTCTGCATCTGGACCCGGGCGGGCTCTACACGGCGCCCACCGGGCTGGTATCGCTTCCGGGCGCAGCCGTCATCCTCACTCCGATCGTCGCGGTCATCGACGCAGCGCGAATGGGGCTCGCTGTACCCGGCGTTCACAATGCTCATCCGGCGGCGTGGCTCGTCGCCGGGCCATCTGAGGTCGTCCTCTCCGCCACTGCTCTGTTTGCGGGCGATGCGACAGCCGAACGTCTCGGAGTTTCGCGACCGAAGCGAGCTCTGCTCGCGGCTGCAGGGGCGATCGCGCTTTGGAGTGTCTCGGCGCGCTGGGGTCATCCCGAGGACGCGCTGGCGGTGGCCCTGCTCCTGTACGGGATCCTGGCGCTGACAGGCTCCAGGGTTGAGCACTCGGCATGGTTCGTTGGTGCGGCAGTCGCCGTTCAACCGCTGGTCCTTCTCGCCATGCCGGTCCTGTTGGTCGTCGTAGAACCGCGGCGGCTGGCGGGATACCTGACAAGAGCGGCGGCGCCGGCCACGCTGCTGCTCGGCTTCGCGCTTGCGGCGAACTGGAGCGCCACATTGTCCGCGGTGGCGAACCAGCCCAACTGGCCTGCGGTCGACCACCCGACTCCGTGGACCTCGCTCGCCCCGCACATGGGCCACGGCGCGATCGCGGCCGGCCCCGCCAGGGGGATCGCCATCCTCCTGGCGTGCGGGTGCGCTGTCGTGCTGGAGCGTCGGTGGCGAGCCGCACGGTGCCTTGTCGAATGGTCGCCCCTTGCACTCGAGGAACTGCTGTGGTGGGTGGGGGTCACTCTGTCACTTCGTTGTGTCTTCGAGTCGGTGATGAACGCGTACTACGTGTGGCCGACCCTCGCTGTGGCCATGTCGGCCGCGACTCGCCATTGGTCCCGCCTCGTCCCCACCGCAGTCGCCGCGTCGGCGCTCACATTCCTCCTACAGGCATCGTGGCACGGTCGATGGACCTGGTGGGGAGCGATGGTCGGGGGGTTGGTCCTGACCCTCGCCGTCGCACGCGGTGCGCCAGGCCGGAGCACGCCCCGGTGGGGCACGTCGGCGCTCGAAACGCCGCGGCCTCTGGCGGTCACGTCGTCTCAGGGTAGCCACGACACCCGGCTGCGCAGCAGCACGTAGCCGAGGAAGGCACCGGCGTCGATGAGGCTGTGCGCCAGCACCAGCCGCGCCAGGCGACCCTGGCGCTGGTAGAGACGGCCGAACAACAGACCCATGGCGGCGTTGCCGAGGAAGCCACCGAAGCCCTGGTAGAGGTGGTACGCGCCGCGGAGCGCGGCGCTGACCACCAGCGAGCGGTCGTCTCCCCAGTGCAGTTGGCGCAGCCGGTGGAGCAGGAAGCCGCACACGACCACTTCCTCCAGCACCCCGTTCTCCACGGCGACGAGGACGAGAACGGGGATGCGCCACCACACCGCCGGCAGACTGGT
>DATKSK010000012.1 GCA_035531755.1 Acidimicrobiales bacterium
GGGATCGTCGCCCGGGGGCTGTCGTGGGCACCGCTGCGCTTCATCGGGCGCATCTCCTACGGGATGTACCTGTGGCACTTCCCGCTCGACATCGCCCTCACCGGGGGCCGCACCGGGCTGCACGGCTGGGCGTTGTTCGCCCTGCGCAGCGCCGTGACCGTGGCGGTGAGCACGCTGTCGTTCTACGGCCTGGAGCGTCCCGTCCGCACCGGGACACTGCTGCGGGCGGTGCGGGCCAAGGTCGTCACACCGGTGGCCGTGGTCGGCACCGCCGTCGTCGTGGTGCTCGCCACCGTGCCGGCGGCGGGCGCGGTCGGGGCCCCGCACACCGGCACGGTGCCCGTCGCACCCGTGCCGAGCACCGTGGTCAGCATCCCCGCGGCGCTGGCCACCGCGCCCGTGCGGGTGATGCTCGTCGGGGACTCCGTGGCGATCACCCTCGGTCGCGGCCTCCTGTATCACGAGACGGGCTCGCACATCACGCTCGCGAACCAGGGCATCGTCGGTTGTGGGGTCGTCCAGGGGACGAAGGCGTGGGCACCTGAAAATGGGCAGCAACAGGCCTACGACGTCGGGTGGCCTTGCTGGCTGGGGCCAAAGCACGGCTTCGTCCCGTGGCCCGAAGCGTGGCGGCATTGGCTGAGGGAGATCCGGCCCAACCTGGTCGTCCTCCTGGCCGGGCGCTGGGAGGTCGTGGACCGCGTGTACCAAGGCCGGCGCACCAACATCCTCCACCCCGTGTTCGCCGCCTACGTGAAGCGCATGCTCGAGCGTGCCGTCACCATCGGCACGTCGGGTGGCGCCCACATGGTCCTCATGACGTCGCCGTGCTTCTCCGAGGGCGAGCAGCCGGACGGGACCCCCTTCCCCGAGGACAACGTCCGCCGCGTCCAGGAGTACAACCGCCTCGTCCGGGAGGTCGGCGCCGAATTCCCGGCCACGGTGACCGTGCAGGACCTCTACGCCATGACCTGTCCCGGCGGGAAGTTCACCCCGACACTCGCCGGCGTGCAGCTGCGGTCCCCCGACGGTGTGCACTTCGCCCCGGGTGCAGGTATCGGCGCGGATCTGCTCGCCCCCCGGATCCTCCCTCTCTGGGAACAGCTCGGCCACGAGCAGGAAGCCGCCGGTGGCACGGTCGTGACCGGTTCGATCCCGACGCACCTGTTTCCAGCTTGATCTCGGACCGTCAAGGTGGACACGCTCGGTCAGCGATCACGACGCGCTGGCGCTCCGGAGCTCTTGCACGACTCCCCAGGACCGGGCGGAGCTCCGTGCCGGAGCGGCATCAACGAGCCATTGATCCGCCGCCTGCGGGTACTCAAGGTCTGGCATGACGTCGTCGTTGATGGTTGGGACCAGGACCGTTCGATCCGAACGAGATCCTGGCCGACATCGACATCCCCCGACTACCGGCCGAGGACATCGGCCTCTGCACGCAACCGGTCGATCCGGCGGGATGGCTGACCCGCGTTCGAGTTCCGCCACCGATTCGTCACGACGCTCGACGATGTCGAAAAGGAAGTGGCCGCGTGCAACCCAGGGAGCCGCTACTCCGTCTCGCGACCCGTTGATGCGCTACGGGCAAGCAGACAGACCGAAGGTACGCTCGCAGGTAGCGCAGGAATCCGTCCTGGGTGTGCCGGCAGGGCGTTGCGGGCTATCCGACGGCATGAGATCGGGAACGGGAGCCCGACGTTCGGGCACGCCAAGAGCAACGAGAGCCCAGGCTGCACGGGCTCAGACAGCGGTTGGCTCGTCGACGGCACCGTGTCATCCAGAACTGTGGTGCACATGTGGTGCACGGCGCTCCGAGACGCGCCACGAGGGGCCGATCTCGGCCCCTCGCACCCCCACGACCTGGAATTTCTCTGGAGCGGACGACGGGATTCGAACCCGCGACCCTCACCTTGGCAATAGACTGAGGCCCAACTCCCCTGCCTGCACCTTCGCAAATTGACGCAGCGTGATCGGCGTTTTCGACTGACCACAGCAGACCGCTATTGACCATAATTGTCAATGGCGCGTGCGTTTTTTGTGGAGCGCGAACCGGGGATTCCATGCCACGTGCACCACGCTTCTCCGTTATCACGGAGTCCTGAATACATCATGCGTACCCACGCGTCGCCAGATGATGTGTGTTTCACCAGGGGTGATCTCGCTCCCGTACTCGAAGGTCGCCCGCCCGTCGGCGGCCCACGTCATCTCGAAGATGCCGGCGGCCCCCTTCACGCCCTTCACCCGAAGAGTCGATCGAAACGCTCCCGCTTTCAGGTCGGCCACGAACCGTGCGACCGCCGCCAGAAATACTCCTTGCTGGTCAGCCGAAAGCGCGTCGAAGTCGGCGCCGAAGCGGGCCAACCAGGCAAAGGTGGGCACGCTCTGTCAGCGAGCGCGCCGCGGCCGCCCTGGAGCTTTTGCCCGACTCCCCAAGGCCGTGAGGAGGTCCTCGCCGGAGCCGAAGATCTCCAGACGATCGCCGGCAAGATCGGTATCCGCTTCCCGCTCCCCCTCCTGCCACTCCGTCGTCCAAAACCATGCCTGGGTGGCGTCGATGACCTTCTGCGGCCGAAGCAGAATCCCCTCGGCCGTGATCTCGGCATCCAGGAGATCGCCTTCTTCGAGATGCGCAGCGGCGCGGATCTCCTCGGGAAGAGTCAGTTGTCCTTTGGCCCGCAGAGTGGTTCTCGGCATAATCATAGCCTAGCAGATGTTCCGAATATCGGATAGTCCGACTTTCGTACTCTTGGACCAGCGCGGTGTGCCCCTGTCGGTGCCGATTACTCATCCGGCCAGCTCACGCCACGAGCCGGTACTCGTGGATGAGTCCTCCCAGGATTTCCGTTCTTCCCATTCGCTTCGGCTCCGGATCGTGGATCGAAGCCGGCGTCAGACCCAGGCATCCTGGTGCCCGCTGATCCAGAGCGCGGTGCGGGCGGTGATCGTTGTAGTGAGCGATGTATTCGATCAGAACCTGTTCGAGATGGCGAGGGCCGAAGATGAGAAGCCTGTCCAGGCACTCTCGGCGAACGGTGCCCACGAGTCTTTCGACGAACGCGTTCGCACGCGGAGCTCGCACCGGGGTCTTGATGATGCGGATGCCCTCGGAGCGGAACACCTCGTCGACACGTTAGGAGTCAACTGAACCCTGGGCAGACCCAAGTGCCATCAGCAGCCCATCGCGTCCTTCATCACACCACATGCTTGAGCCATGCGACTCGGGGACAGGGTCGATACGCGGCGCCGAAATAGCGGTCTGGGCAGAGTATGGAGGTTGTCGAAGTTTACGACACAGTCACTGGGAACTCCGTCGGCGATGACAGTTAGTTCCAGTTCGGAAACCAGGTCCCGTTTCGTACGAGTCAATGCTGCCACCACGACCGACTGGATGCGATCAGCGACCGGGTCTCTCGTCAGGACTAACACCGGTCGATCTCCTCCAGGCGTGGCGGCAAACCAGATCTCACCCCGTTGCATCAGCCCAGTCCGACCAGTCCTCAGCCGGACCCCAGTCTGCAACTTCGGCAAGGACTTGCTCCGCGGAGGTCGGCGGCAACTGGTCCCATGTCTTGGCGTCGTCCTCGCTCGCCAGCCTCACCAGGTACCGGTGGAGGGCATCTCTGAGGAGCTCGGAGCGGTCCACGCCCAACTGCTGCGCCCGTCGTTGGGCCTCCGCGGCTTCGCTCTCGCTGACCCGAAAACTGATCATCGTCATACAAATAGGGTATCATGTATGACGCTATGGGAACCGGGTTCTGCTCCGTCAGGTGCTCCTGCACCAGTGGGCACGAGTCCTCGTCCCCGCTCGGCGAAGTCCCTGGTTAGGGAGCTGATCGAGTATTCAGACACTACGGGCGCTCGTCCACAACCTGTCGAAGGCGCTGGTCGAATCGACGAACACCAAGAGCCGCGTCCTTCACCGCATGGCCTTTGGGTTCAAGAAGCCCGAGCACCTGATCGCCCTGGCGCTGCTCGATCGGGGCGGATACTGCCCGCCGCTGCCGGGGCGTCAAGCGGCGTGATCGACCCACGGATGGGTCAGGAGAGCCAAAAATAAAGGGTCAACGACCCGAGGCCCGAGAAACTGCCAGAAAATGTGGTGCAAATGTGGTGCGCGACGGTCTCAGACGCGTCACGAGAGGCCGATTTCCGTCCCTCGCACCGCCGCTACCTGGGCTTTCTCTGGAGCGGACGACGGGATTCGAACCCGCGACCCTCACCTTGGCAAGGTGATGCTCTACCAGCTGAGCCACGTCCGCCTGTTGCACCCGGGATCCTACAGCGGCATCGCCTGCCGCCGTGCCCGTCGGGCACGTCGTCCCTGCACACCACAGGCCTTCCCGGTCAGGCCCAGTGGCCGCCGGTGCGGACAGCCGCCTTGACCAGCTCGGCGAAGGCGTCGGCCAGGTGGTCTCCGAAGTGGACGACCTCGGGGACGAGCTCCCGGCAGCCCAGGATCCCCACGTAGAGGGTGTCTTCGTAGCTGGCCACGGTCACGTTGAGGCCGACGCCCTCGATGAGCGGCCCCACCGGGTACAGCCCGACGAGCCTCGCCCCCGCGCACCACAGCGGGACCGTCGGGCCCGCGACATTGGACACGAGGACGTTGAACAGCGGTGGCACGTGGTCGAACACCCGCAGGTTGCCCGCCAGGCGGGCGATGCGGGAGGACAGGGCCGGGAAGGCCAGCTGTGCCCAGCCGCGGAAGAGCTCTTCGGAGATGACCCGCGCCTGGTCCTTGGCCAGCCTCGTCCCCGATGCGATCGTGGTGAAGCGCTCGACGGGGTCGGCGACCGACGTGGCCAGCGACACGAGCATGGCCGACACCCGGTTGCCGAGGGCGCCGCGCTCGGACTCCTGGCGCACCGACATGGGCACCATGGCCACCAAGGGGTCCTGCAACCGCTCGCCGCGTTCGGCCAGCAGCCGCCGCAGCGCGCCGGCGACGGCCGCCAGCACGACGTCGTTGAGGGTCCCCCCGAAGGCGTGGCGGACCGTCCGCAGCTCCTCCAGCGGCATCTGGGCGAACGCGAAGCGGCGATGCGGTGAGATGGCGCCGTTGATCGACGTGCGCGGAGCCCGGAACGGCGCCGGGGGCGGCTCGATGTCGTCCTCTTCCCGCAGCCGGCGATTCCGCTCGGCCAGGTCCCGAAACGCCCCGACCGTCCGGCGCAGGGCGCCGGCGGCGCGCTCGGGCTGGCGTGCCAGCGAGGACATCGCCGACCCGACCAGCTCCGCCTCGCTCGGGATGGCCTCGGGGCGCCAGGGTCGCAGGGGCGGTGGGACGGCGCGCGGCACGGGGCCGGCGTCGAGGAACGCGGCCAGCACCTCGGCGCCCGACGCGCCGTCGAACAGCGAGTGGTGGACCTTGGGGACCACCGCCACGTACCCGGACTCGAGGCCCTCCACGAGGTGCATCTCCCACAACGGCGCGTGCTGGTCGAGGGGTCGCCCGACCACGTCCGCCACGAAGGCTCCGAGCTCACCGGGACCACCCGGCGCGGGGAGGCTCGCCCGGCGGAGGTGGTGCTCGAGCTCGAAGTGCGGGTCGTCCACCGACACCGGGTGGTGCAGGCCGAAGGGGACGCGCACCACCCGTCGGCGCAGCGGCGGCACCAGGTGGATGCGCTCGTCCACGAGCGCACGCAAGCGGTCGACGTGCAACGGCGGAAGGTCGTGGCCGTCCTCGGGCGACGACGGGTCGAAGACCATCACCGCCGCCACGTGCATGTGCATGGTGTCGGTCTCGAGAGCGAGGAAGGCGGCGTCCATGCCGCTCAGGCGTTCCATCAGATCGCGTCCCGGGGACCGGGCACGGCGGTCACCGGCCGGTATGGCCGAAGCCACCGAGCCCGCGGCTGGAGTCGGAGAGCTGCCCGTCGTCGACCTCCACGAACGTGGCCTCCTCCACGGCCTGGATCACGAGCTGCGCGATCCGGTCGCCCCGGTGGACCTCGTAGGGCGTCGCCGGATCCGTGTTCACGAGCAGCACGCGCAGCTCGTCGCGGTACCCGGCGTCGATGAGGCCGGGGGTGTTGAGGCACGTCACGCCGTGGCGGAGGGCGAGCCCGCTGCGCGGCTGCACGAACCCGGCGAAGCCGGGTGGGAGGGCCAGGGCGATCCCCGTCGGCACGAGCGCGCGCCCGCCCCCGGCGGCCAGGACGACGTCCTGGCGCGCGTGCAGGTCGGCCCCGGCGTCGCCCCGATGCGCATAGGAGGGCACGGGCAGGTCGGGATCGAGGCGGACGAGCGGCACCTCGAGCACCGCATGACCCTATCGTCCGAGCGCTCGGCGATGCCCCGACCCGGGGCCTCGGGGGCGGCCCCGGATCCACCGGTAGCATCCCCCGGGTGCTCGTGTGGATGGACCTCGAGATGACGGGCCTCGACCCGGCGCGTCACACCATCGTGGAGATCGCCACCCTGGTGACCGACGACGACCTGGTGGTCGTGGCCGAGGGGCCCGACATCGTGGTGCACGCCGGCCCCGAGCAGCTCGCCGGCATGGAGGACGTGGTGCGGCAGATGCACACCCGGTCGGGGCTCCTGGCGGCCATCGAGTCCTCCACCGTCACCCTCGAGGAGGCCGGTCGCCGGACGCTCGACTTCATCAAGCTCCACGTGCCCGCCAAGGCGACCGTCCCCCTGTGCGGCAACAGCATCGGCACCGACCGTCGCTTCCTGGCCGCCCAGCTCCCCGAGATCGAGTCGTGGCTGCACTACCGGTCGGTGGACGTCTCCACCGTGAAGGAGCTCTGCCGCCGCTGGTACCCGAAGGCACTCGTCACGGCGCCGGCCAAGAAGATATCGCACCGCGCCCTCGACGACGTGCGCGAGTCCGTGGCCGAGCTGGCCTTCTATCGGCAAACGGTCTTCATCCCTCCGGCCGTCGACGCCCCGGCCGCCGCGCCGGCATCCGCCTCCCCGCCCGGCGGGACGGGCTCGTAGACCCACCGCCCGCCGCTCCGCACGGAAGGGGAAGAGATGGAACTGCGCACCTTGGGCCGCACGGGCATGCGGGTGTCACCGCTGTGCCTGGGAACCATGATGTTCGGCGCCTGGGGCAACCCGGACCACGACGACTGCGTGCGGATCGTGCACGCCGCGCTCGACGCCGGGATCAACTTCGTCGACACCGCCGACGTCTACTCCGGGGGAGAGTCCGAGGAGATCGTGGCCAAGGCGCTCGCCGGCGGCCGACGTGACGGCGTCATCCTGGCCACCAAGTTCCACGCCCCCATGGGCGCCGACCCCAACATGGCGGGCAACTCACGCCGGTGGATCGTGCGCGAGGTGGAGTCGAGCCTCAAGCGCCTCCGCTCCGACTGGATCGACCTCTACCAGGTCCACCGGCCCGACCCGAGCTGCGACGTCGACGAGACGCTGGGCGCGCTCTCGGACCTCGTGCACCAGGGCAAGGTCCGGGCGGTCGGGTGCTCGACGTTCCCCGCCGACCTCATCGTGGAGTCCCACTGGGTCGCCGAGCGCCGCGGGCGCGAGCGCTTTGCCTGCGAGCAGCCGCCGTACTCGATCCTGGCGCGCGGGGTGGAGGCCGCCGTCCTGCCCGTCTGCCAGCGCTACGGGATGGGGGTCATCGCCTGGAGCCCCCTGAACGGCGGGTGGCTCACGGGCCGGTACCGCAAGGGTGCGCCGCTCCCCCAGGGCGGCCGTGCCAGCCGCGTGCCCGACCGGTTCTCGTCCACGCGGCCGGAGGTCGCCACCAAGCTCGAGCTGGTGGAGTCCCTCGTCGAGGTGGCGAGCGGCGCCGGCGTGCCCCTCACCCACCTCGCCCTGGCCTTCGTGCTCACCCATCCGGCCGTCACCGCCGCGATCATCGGGCCCCGCACGATGGAGCAGCTGCAGGGGACGCTCGGCGCCGTCGACGTCGGCCTCACCGACGACGTCTTGGACCGCATCGACGCCGTGGTGGCGCCGGGCACGACGATCGACCCGTCGGACGCCGGATGGTCGCCGCCCGCCATCGCCGACTCCTGGCGGCGGCGGCGGCCGGCCGCCACCCGCGCCGGCGGCTCCTGACCTGCCGCGCCCCGACCCACGAGGAGACCGCAGCATGCCCGACACACCCGCCATGTCGATCGAGGAGGCGACGCGGGCGCTCACGGCGCCGGGGCAGATGTTCGAGATGGAGGAGGTGGAGATCCGCGGCGTCCCCACCCGGGTCTGGAAGAACTGCCCGGCCAGCCTGCGCGTGGTCCTCGAGCTGTCCCGGGTCCATGGCGACAAGGACTATCTCGTCTACGAAGACGAGCGCACGACATACGAGGAGCACTTCCGCACGGCCGCCACCATCGCCGGGCAGCTGCGGGAGCGCTTCGGCATCGAGAAGGGCGACCGGGTCACGATCGCCATGCGCAACCTCCCCGAGTGGGCCATGGCGTTCTGGGGGGCGGTGGTGGCCGGCGGCGTGGTGGTGCCGCTCAACGCCTGGTGGACGAGCCCCGAGCTCCAGTACGGCCTGGCCGACTCCGGCACCGCGGTGGCCTTCGTCGACGCCGCCCGCCTGGAGCGCATCGCCCCCTACCTGGCCGAGCTGCCCGACCTGCGCGCCGTGGTGGTCACGCACGAGGACCGCACCGAGGTCGAGCCCCTACCCGGATCACCCGTCCCCGTGGTGTCGTTCGCCGAGCTGGTCGGCGAGCGCAGCGCCGAGGCCGCCCTCCCCGACGTGGCCATCGACCCCGAGGACGACGCCACCATCTTCTACACGTCCGGGACGACCGGGAAACCCAAGGGCGCCGTGGGCACGCACCGCAACATGTGCACCAACCTGATGAGCCTGTTCTTCCTCAACTCCCGTGCCGGGATGCGCTCGGCCAGCGGCCGCGGCCCGGGCGACGGCGAGGAGGACGGGCGCCAGGGGGCGTACCTGCTGTCGGTGCCGCTCTTCCACGCCACCGGGTGCCACTCCATCCTGGTGGCCAACACCGCAGCGGGGAACAAGCTCGTGATGATGCACCACTGGGACCCCGAGCGCGCCCTCGAGCTGATCGAGCGCGAGCGCGTGGTCACCTTCGGCGGCGTGCCCGCCATGGTGATGCAGGTGATCGACTCGCCCAGCTTCGCCGGCCGCGACACCTCGTCGGTCCGCTCCATCGCCTACGGCGGGGCCCCGGCGCCGCCCGACCTCGTCCGGCGTATCAAGGAGCACTTCCCCGTGGGTGCGCCCTCCAACGGCTACGGGCTCACCGAGACGTCGTCGGTCACGACCATGATCACCGGCGACGACTACGTGGCCCGGCCCGACAGCGTGGGCCCGCCGGTCCCGGTGTGCGACGTGCGCGTCGTGCCCGACGGCTTCGCGGGCCCCGAGCCCACCGACGACCTCCCCGCCGGCCCCGACGTGACCGGGGAGCTGTGGATCAAGGGGCCCAACGTGGTGCGCGGCTACTGGAACAAGCCCGAGGCCACCGACGCCACCTTCACGCGTGGCTGGCTGCACTCCGGCGACGTCGCCCGGATCGACCAGAACGGTTTCGTCTCCATCGTCGACCGCGCCAAGGACATGGTCATCCGGGGCGGCGAGAACGTCTACTCGGTCGAGGTCGAGGCGGCGCTCTTCGAGCACCCGGCTGTGGCCGACGCCGCGGTCATCGGCGTCCCCCACGACGTCCTCGGGGAGGAGGTGGGCGCGGCGGTGGTGCTGCGCCCCGGCAGCAAGGTGTCGGCCGAGGAGCTCTCCCGGCACGTGCACGAGCGCTTGGCGTCGTTCAAGGTGCCGACCCACATCTGGTTCCGGGCCGAGCCCCTCCCCCGCAACCCCCAGGGGAAGGTCTTGAAGCGCGAGCTGCGCAGCGCCCTGATCGGCGAGGGCCAACCCGGCGAGGAGCCGCCACCCGAGGAGATCGGCTGATGCCCGCACCGCACGGAGCAGGCCTGCTCGCCGGGGGCCGCGCCGTCGTGACCGGGGGGGCGTCGGGCATCGGGCGGGCGGTGTGCCGGCGCTTCGCCGAGGAGGGCGCCACGGTAGCCGTGCTCGACATCGACGGGACCGGCGCCCGGGCGACCGCCGACGCCGTGGGTGGGGCCGCCTTCGTGGTGGACGTCACCGACGCCGCGGCCATGCAGGCCGCCGTCGACGACGCCGCCGCGCACCTCGGAGGTGTGTCGATCCTCGTCAACAACGCCGGCGGGAGCACCATGGCGCCGCTGGCGGGGTGGGACCCCGACGAGTGGGACCGGATCGTGCGCCTGAACCTGACCGGCGTGTTCAACGGCATGCGCGCCGGCGTCCCCCACCTGCTCGCCGGTGGCGGCGGTGCCGTGGTGAGCACGTCCTCGATCAGCGCCACACGGCCCTCCGCCGGCGAGACCCCGTACTCGGCCGCCAAGGCGGGTGTGATGGCCCTGACGGCGTCGGCCGCGCTCGAGTACGGACCGGCCCTCCGCGTCAACGCCGTGGCCCCGGGGATGATCCGGACGAACCTGACCCGCCCGCTGCTCGACATCCTCCCCGACTCCGACGCCCACTACGCCCGCCTGACCCCCGCCGCCCGGGTGGGCGAGCCCGAGGACGTGGCCGACGTCGTGGTCTTCCTGTGCTCGGACCTGGCCCGCTTCGTCACCGGCCAGACGGTGGTGGTGGACGGTGGCATGACGCTGCACGGCGCGGGTGTCGACGGGCTCTTCGACCGCTTCTTCCGGCGGGGCGACCCCCACCAGCGGACCTGACCCGACGCCGTCGGGGCGCCGGCGCTGCGGCGGAGCGGGTCGGCGGCGCGGGCTCACGCCCTCGCGAAGCACTCGACCAGGAAGGCCTCGAGCGCGTCGCTGTCGCGTCGGACGTGGAGGCGGCCCTCCCCGTCCCGGGAGATCTCGAGCGAGGGGCAGAACGTGCCCTCACCCCCGCAGAAGAAGTGCGGCGAGCCCCTCACGCCCCGGGCCTCGCCCTCGTGCCAGTCGGCGAGCACGGCGGCATCGTCCTCCGACCCCGGAGCACCGAGGCCGTGGGCGTCGGCCACGGCCGCCAGCACGTCCGGGCGCGAGATGTCGGCGCCCTCCTCGAACAGGGCACGACGCAGGGCGAAGCTCACCGCTTCGCCCAGGGCGTCACCCTGCCGGTAGCCGGCGGCGGCGAGGGCCAGGGCGGGCAGGGAGGTGAGCGGGAGGTGGGCCGGCTCGAAGTGGGCGAAGAGCGCGGGTGCCACCTGGGCCCGCAGGGCGTCGACGTGCTCGGCCGTGTGCACGGGGTCGAGCGGGACACCGTCGACGAGCTCGAGGGGCCAGGCGCGCACCCGGACGACCGCGTCGTCGCGCCCGAGGTCGTGGCGGCGGCGTGCCACGGCGCACAGCCCCACATGCGTGAACGGGCACGTGACGTCGACGAACACCTCCATCACCACCATGACCGGACCGTACCCCCGGGGCGACGGCGTCCTCACCTGTCCCGCTCCACCGACCCCCGGGGCGCGCGCCGGGATCGTCCGCAGGTCGCCTACGGTGGACGACGCCGGCGTCGACAGGTGTGCGCGTGGCGGCGCCGAGCGCCCCGGGGCCGGCGAGGAGGCACCAGACGTGATCGAGGCACGGGGCCTGACCAAGCGCTACGGCAGCACCGTGGCGGTGGACGCCCTGTCCTTCGAGGTCCTGCCCGGGCAGGTGACCGGCTTCCTGGGGCCGAACGGGTCGGGGAAGTCCACGACCATGCGCATGGTGATGGGCCTCGACCGACCCGACGCCGGGCACGTCACGGTGAACGGCCGCCGCTACCACGACCTCCCCTGGCCGCTGCGGGAGGTGGGGGGCCTGCTCGAGTCGAAGGCCATCCACCCCGGGCGCAGCGCCACCAACCATCTGCTGGCCCTGGCCCAGACCAACGACATCCCCCGGGCGCGCGTCGACGAGGTGCTCGAGCTCGTGGGCCTGTCGAGCGTGGCCCGCAAGCGGGCGGGCAAGTTCTCGCTGGGCATGACGCAGCGCCTGGGCATCGCCGCCGCGCTCCTCGGAAACCCGGGCGTGCTGTTGTTCGACGAGCCCGTGAACGGCCTGGACCCCGAGGGCATCCTGTGGGTGCGGAACCTGCTCAAGCGCCTGGCCGCCGAGGGGCGGGCCGTGTTCGTGTCGAGCCACCTCATGAGCGAGATGGCGCTGACCGCGGACCATCTCGTGGTGATCGGGCGGGGCCACCTGATCGCCGACCAGCCGGTCGCCGAGTTCGTGGCCCAGAGCTCCCGGCAGTCGGTGCTGGTGCGGACCCCGCGGCCCGATCGGCTGCGCGCCGCGCTCACCGACGCCGGTGGGCGCGTCGACCCCGGTGCCGACGGCGCAATGGTCGTCGTGGGCCTGCCCGCCGCCGCCGTCGGGGACCTGGCCGCCGAGCTCGGCATCGCGTTGCACGAGCTGTCGCCCCAGACGGGCTCGCTCGAGGACGCCTTCATGGAGCTCACCCGCGACAGCGTCGAGTTCCGCGCCGAGCGCCCCGCCGCGGCGGGCACGGCGGGTGGGCCGGGTGGCGGCGGGGCGGCCGTGTCGGGGTCCGAGGTGCCGGGCTGATGGTCAGCGCCGCCGTCACCGCGCCGCGGGCCCTGCCCGCCGGGCGCCAGCGCTTCGCCGGTGCGCTGCGAGCCGAGTGGACCAAGGTGCGCTCGGTCCGTTCCACCCTGTGGTGCCTGGTCGCCACCGTCGTCGGCGGCATCGGCATCTGCGTGCTCGCCACGTCGTCCGAGGCGTCCAACTGGCGCAACGCGGGATTCGTCGACAAGGCGCTGTTCGACCCGACGAGCATCAGCCTCACCGGCCTGCTGTTCGGACAGCTCGCCGTCGGGGTGCTCGGGGTGCTCGTCATGAGCGCCGAGTACGGGACCGGGACCATCCGAGCGTCGTTGGCCGCCGTCCCGCGCCGGCCCGTGGTGCTGGGCGCCAAGATCGTCGTCTTCGGTGCGGTGGCACTGGTGGTGAGCGAGGTGGTGGCCTTCGCCGCCTTCTTCATCGGCCAGGCGATCCTGTCGGGCAGCACGCCCACGGCCACGCTGTCGGGCCCGGGCGTCACCCGCGCCGTCGTGGGCGGCGGCCTCTACCTGACGGTCCTGGGCCTGCTCGCCCTGGGCCTGGCGACCATCATCCGCCACACCGCCGGCGCCATCTTCACCTTCGTGTCGGTCCTGCTCATCCTGCCCCTCATCGTCTCGGCCTTCCCCGCCTCCATCGGCCACCCGATCGGCCGGTACCTGCCCGCCGTCATCGGCTCGGCCATGACGACGACGACCGGCCACGGCCACCCCGACTTCCTGCCGTCGTTCCCGCCGTGGACGGGGTTCTCCATCCTGTGCGCCTACGCCGTCGGGGCGCTGGTCGTCGGGGGCGTCATCATGGTCCGCCGGGACCCGTGAGCACCCCGGCCCGGGCGGTCCCCGGGCGAGCGCGGCGCCGACGAGAACGCCGTCCGACGCCCGTCGTCCCGTCCGGGCCGACCAACGGGAAGGTTGACACGGGCACGTCGGCGCGCGGCGCGCCCGCGCTACCCTGCGCTTCATGGCCGAGAACGTGATCGCGACCCGGGACATCGGTGCCCCGGCGGAGAAGGTGTGGGCGATGGTCTCCGACCTGACCCGCATGGGCGAATGGTCACCCGAGAACGAGGGTGCCGTCTGGTTGCGGGGAGCGACGGGCCCGACACCGGGCGCCACGTTCCGGGGCCTGAACCGCAACGGCAAGAGGACATGGAAGACCACGGGGACGGTCGTCGACGCCGAGCCCGGTCGCCGGTTCACCTTCCGGATCACCGCCGGAGGCTTCAAGGTCGCCGAGTGGCGCTACGAGTTCGAGACCACCGCCACCGGGTGCCGGGTCACCGAGACTTGGATCGACCAGCGCGGCCGCATCGCCAAGGCACTCGGCGGGCCCGTCAGCGGGGTCACGGAACGAGCGGGGCACAACCGGGCCACCATGGAGCGGACGCTCGAGCGCCTGAAGTCCGCCGCGGAGTCCACCACCACCCCGACGTCATAGCCCTCCTACAGCAGGCGCCGCTCCGTGGCCCACCGGGTCAGCTGGTGGCGACTCGACAGCTGGAGCTTGCGCAGCACCGCGGACACGTGGGACTCGACCGTCTTGATCGAGATCGACAGCTCGCGCGCCACCTCTTTGTACGCGTAGCCGCGGGCGATGAGCCGTAGCACCTCGCGTTCGCGCGGGGTGATCTGGTCGAGCTCGGGGTCGAACGACGGCACCATGTCACCCCGTCGCTCGGGGTCGGCGGCGAAGGCGTCCAGGACGAACCCCGCCAGCCGGGGCGAGAAGACGGCGTCGCCGTCAGCCACGCGGCGGATGGCGCCGGTCAGCTCGGGGCCCGAGATCGTCTTGGTCACATAGCCCCGGGCGCCCGCCCGGATGACACCGATGACGTCCTCGGCGGCGTCGGACACCGACAGCGCGAGGAAGCGGACCTCGGGATGGGTCCGGCCGATCGCCTCGATCACCGCCCGCCCCCCGCCGTCGGGCATGTGCACGTCGACGAGCACGACGTCGGGGAGTCGCTCGCCGATCAGCTCGATGGCGGCGGCGACCTCGTCGGCGTCACCGATCACGTCGACGCTGTCCCCGAGCTCGGCGCGCACCCCGGACAGGAAGAGGTGGTGGTCGTCCACCAGGAACACGCGCACCCGGCCGTCGGCGGCGCTGGCGGCGCCCGACGAGCCGTCGCCGCGCCTCGCCCCGCTCCCGCCCGGGCTCTCGTCCGGGCTCCCGCCCGGGCTCCCGCCCGGGCTCCCGTCCGGGCTCTCGTCCGGGCTCACATCCGGGCTCACATGCGGTCCTGGGTCGTGGGCATGACGAGCTCCACCTCGGTCCCCTGGCCCGGCACGCTGCGGACGACGGCGCTCCCGCCGTGGCGAGCCACCCGGGCGCGGATGGACTCGGCGATGCCCTGCCGGTCGCGGTCCACGGCGTCGGGGTCGAATCCCTTGCCCCGGTCCCGCACGAACACGGAGACCCGGGTCGACTCGACCTCGACGAACAGCGACACCGTGGACGCCCCCGACCACTTGGCCGCGTTCACCGTGGCCTCGCGGGCCGCCGACAGCAGTGCCCGCAGCCCGTCGGTCAGCGGGCAGTCGCCCACCGTCACGGTGTCCACGGCGACGCGGTGGTCGGCCTCGACGTCGCGCTCGATGACCGAGACGGCCTGCGTGACGGTCGCCACCGCGCTCTCGTCGAACGAGCCCGGTGGGCGGCCCTCGAACAGCCAGGCCCGCAGTTCGCGCTCCTGGGCCCGGGCGAGGCGGGTCACCTCACCCTGGTCGCCGGCGGCCCGCTGGATGAGCGCCAGCGTCTGCAGCACGGAGTCGTGCACGGTGGCGGCCATGGCGGCGCGCTCCTCGGTGCGCACGCGCTCCCGGCGCTCCAGCGACAGGTCACGCGCCAGGCGCAGCCACCACGGCCCGAACACCACCAGGAACCCGACGATCACCACGTTGGCGGCGATGACCATCGCGACGATGTTGCCGGCCGGATTGCGCGACGCCACCAGGCCCCCGAGGCCCGCGCAGGCCAGGAACGTCCCGACCGCCACGCGGAGCACGGTGGCCCGGCGCGTCCCGTGCGTCGTGCTCCCGAGCAGCGGGGCCTGCCCCACGAGCTCGTGCAGGAAGGCCCGCTCCTCCTCGTCGGCGCCCCGCCACACGAGGACCAGGCCACAGACGGCCATCGACACCGGCCACAACAGGTTGCCGGCGAACCCCAGGCCGAGGGCGGCCAGGACGAGCAGCACGACCACCAGGGCGGAGCCGAAGGCGAGGGCCAGCCCCACCGTGCGGCGGTCGCCCAGGACGCGGCGGCCGATCGAGGTGGTCGCCCCCTCGCGGGGGAAGACCAGCCACGCCAGGACGTACAGGGTCAACCCGGCCCCACCGCCGATCGCCAGGACCACGAACAGGATCCGGACGACGTTGACGTCGACGCCGATGCGGGCCGACACTCCGGCGGCGACGCCGCCGGCGATGCGGTCCGTGGTGCTCCGCCGCAGCGGTCCGGGGACACGGGACGTCCGCCACCAGGTCCGCCGGAGGTGGCGCCGTTCCGACGACGAGGGCGGCCATGCAGGCGAGGGCGGGGGTGGCGGCCATGCCGATGGTGGTGGCGGCGGGGGTGGCGACGGGGGACGTGAGGGCTGCGGGAGTGGCATGGCGGGATCGGGGATGCATCGATGATCCCATGATGCCGGGCCGGCCGACCATGAGGGGTGCCCCTGGTCGCGGCCGGTGTCGTCGGGGTCTTCCTCAGGGTGGTCCCCGATTCCGCTCCGGGCGCCGATCCCTGATGATCGACGCATGGAACTGATCACACGAGATCCCACCTCTGATCCCACCACCGGCCACCGCACCGCCGGCCCCGTGGACCCCACCCCGACCGACCCCGACCCCTCCACCGGCGCCCCCGTCGACACCGAAGCGGTGGGCATGCCCGCCGTGGGCCCTCCCTTCTCCGGCCAGGCACCCCCGACGGCGGCGGCGCCGCCCCCGCCCGAGTCACCCCCTCCCCCGTTCCCGCCCCCGCCGCCCCCGCCCCCCGGGCCCGGTGGCCCCTCCGGCGGGTGGCAGACGCCGCCTCCGCCCCCCGGCGAGCGGCGGCACCTGCGGCGCTCGGTGCGGAACCGCATGCTCGGCGGCGTGGCCGCAGGGCTGGCGGAGTACCTCGACGTCGACGTGCTCCTCGTGCGCATCGCCATGGTCGTCCTGGCCGTGCTGGGTGGCTCCGGCGTCCTGCTGTACCTGGCCGCGTGGCTGCTCATCCCCGCCGAGGACACCGGCCGCGCCGTGGTGCAGGACTACATCGAGCGCCGGCCCCGCCGGCGGAGCATCCTCGCCCTCGTCATCGGGGCCGTCATCGCCATCGTGGCCGTCTCGAACCTGTTCTCGAGCGGCCCGTGGTGGCGGCACTGGGACGGGGGCTTCGGCGGCTTCGGGTTCTTCTTCGGCCTGTGTGCGCTGGCGCTCGGCGTGGCGCTGCTCATCTCGAGCGGGCGGCGTGAGGGCTCGCCCGTGCGGTGGCTGCTCGTCACCACCCTGGTGGCGCTGGTCGGCATCGTCATGGTGGCGGCGGCGACGGTCTTCTCGGTGGAGGCGCTGAGCGGCGTGCCGCTGCGCGGCGGGATCGGCGACACGCAGTGGCGGCCCACGTCGGTGTCGCAAGTGGCACCGGACTACCGCCAGGCCATCGGCACCATGGAGGTCGACCTGCGCAACGTCACCTTCGGCCCCGGCACGACGCACGTGACCGCCACGGTCGGGATCGGCCGCCTCGTGGTGTACGTGCCCACGGGGACCACGGTGAGCGTCACGGCCCACTCCGGGCTCGGCGCCGTCCAGGTCTTCGGCCAGGACCAGGGCGGCTTCGCCACCCGGCAGACGGTCGTGGTGCCCGCCGGCGGCAGCGGCGCACCGGCGCCGCCCGCGACCCCCGGCACCGCCGGCACCGCCGTCGCGGCCGGCGTCCCCCGGCTGGTCATCGACGCCGAGACCGGCGTCGGCCGCGTCGAGGTGGTCAGGTCCTGACCGCCACGGGGCGCAACGCACCGGTCGGGCGTCGGGGTGGTCAGGTCCTCGTGACCACCACCTGGCGCATGTGCCATCGGATGACGCCGGTGGACGCGTCGCCCGCCCGGCGCTGCAGCCGGTGCAACAGGGCGGCCGTCTCCTCGGGCCCGGCCACACCGGTGAGGGCCGGGTCGTGGCGCCAGGTGCCGAGGTTGAGCGAGAAGATGCGCGCCGCGGACCCCGCCGTCACCGCCAGGGGCACCTCCCGCTGCACGAGGACCTCCGCGCCGGCGGGCGGCGACACGCCCGTCAGCCGGCGCCCGACGTAGAGGTCGCCACCCCGGGCGGCCACCACCGTCTCGGCCAGCTCCAGGTAGCGCCGGAAGTCGGGGTCGGCGGTGTCGATGGCCTCGGGCTCCTCGAGCACCAGCACACCCCCGGGTCGCAGCTCGCCCACCCAGGCCGCGGCGACGGCGGCCGGATGGCGCAGATGCACGAGAAGGAACCGGGCGTAGACGAGGTCGGCGGGCGCGCACGGCAGCGGCGTGCGGGTGACGTCCCCCACCGTGAAGTGGCAACGCTCGGTCCCGGACGCGCCGGCCTCGGCCACGAAGGCGGGTGAGGTGTCGATGCCCACCACCCGCGCCCCGGGGAAGGCCTCGGCCACCATGGCGCTCGTGTGCCCCGGCCCGCAGCCGAGGTCGAGGACGAGGGCCGGTGCGCACGGCAGCGATCGCAGCAGGGCCCGACTGGTGGGCGCGAACACGGCGGCCAGCACGTCGAGACGGTCCGAGGCGTCCGGCGTGTCGCCGAAGGCGTAGCCAGGCTGCGGTGTCGGCCCCACCTCCGACACGGTACGCGTCACGGCCGGCCCCGGAGGGCCGGCCGTGGATGCGACGTCACCGCGCGCCGGGCGCCGTCGGGGGCCCCGGGGGCGGGTGCGGCTACTTGTTGGGCTGCGGCGTGACCCGGAGGTAGGGCTTCAGGCGCTTGAAGCCCTTGGGGAATTTCTTCTCGGCGTCCTCGTCGGAGAGGGTCGGCACCACGATGACGTCGTCCCCGTCCTTCCAGTTGACCGGCGTGGCGACCGAGTAGTCGGCCGTCAGCTGCAGCGAGTCGAGCACGCGCAGCACCTCGGCCACGTTGCGCCCCGTCGACGCCGGGTAGGTGATCGTCAGCTTCACCTTCTTGTCGGCGCCGATGATGAACACCGAGCGCACCGTGAGGGTGTCGCTGGCGTTGGGGTGGATCATGTCGTAGAGGTCGGCGACCTTGCGGTCGGGGTCCCCGATCATCGGGAAGTTGACGGCCTGGCCCTGGGTCTCCTCGATGTCCTTCTCCCACGAGCGGTGGGACTCGACCGAGTCGACCGACAGGCCGATCAGCTTGGTGTTGCGCCTGTCGAACTCGGCCTTCGCCTTGGCGAAGGCGCCGAGCTCGGTCGTGCAGACCGGGGTGAAGTCCTTCGGGTGGGAGAACAGGATCCCCCACGAGTCGCCGAGCCACTCGTGGAAGTTGATCGTGCCCTCGGTCGTGTCGGCGGTGAAATCGGGGGCGATGTCCCCCAGGCGGACTGCCATGTCTCCTCCTGCGTTGGTCTCACGGTGACGTCGGTTCGTGCCGTCCGACGAGGAGTGTACCGGCCGTGTCCGCAATTGTCGACCGGCTGGGTCGGATTTCGGGGCGGGCCCCCGGCCGGGCACGACAGGCGGCGTGGTTGGCCGTCGAGGCGCGCCTGCTCTGGGAGAATGGGCGGGTATGGGACGCCACCGGCGCAACTCGCAGCGCGGGGGTCGACGCCGTGGCTGAGGCGGTCTGGAAGACCGTCGACGTCTCGCGCCAGGGGCCGGTCATCGTGGTCACCATCTTCCGGCCCGAACGGCGCAACGCCGTCGACGCCACCACGGCCGCCGCCCTGCTCGCCGCCTTCGCCGCCTTCGATGAGGACGACTCCGCCTCGGTGGCCGTGCTCACGGGGGCGGGGGGGGCGTTCTGCGCCGGCGCGGATCTGAAGGCCCTGGCCGAGGGCGACCGGCGGCCGGTGCTCGAGGAGGGGCCCGGTCCCATGGGGCCCACCCGCCTGGAGCTGTCGAAACCGGTCATCGCCGCCATCGAAGGCCACGCCGTGGCGGGCGGCCTCGAGCTGGCCCTGTGGTGCGACCTGCGGGTGGCCGCCACCGACGCCGTGCTCGGCGTGTACTGCCGGCGCTTCGGCGTGCCCCTGGTGGACGGCGGGACGGTCCGGCTGCCGCGGCTGATCGGGCAGAGCCACGCCCTCGATCTCGTGTTGACGGGGCGGGCCGTGGGAGGGCCCGAAGCGCTGGCGATGGGGCTGGTGAACCGCCTGGCCCCGCCGGGGCGCGCCCTCGACACGGCGCTCGGCCTGGCCCGGGAGCTCGCCGCGCTCCCCCAGACGTGTATGCGCAACGACCGGCGGTCGCTCTTGTGGCAGTGGGGGCTGCCCGAGCCCGACGCCCTCGTCCTCGAAGCCCGCTTCGGGCTCGACACGATCGCCAGCGGCGAGACCACCGAGGGCGCGCAGCGCTTCGCCTCGGGTGCGGGCCGCCACGGGTCGGTCGTGCCCGATGCCCGGCCCGCGGGCCCTGCCGCCGGTGGGCACGTGCCGCCGGCGATGGAGGCCCACCCCGACAGCCCGGGGAGCGCGTCGTGACCGCCATCGAGCCCCAGGGCGCCCCGGTGCACCTCGAGCGCGGCCCCGGCGCGGACGTGGTCGCCGCGTTCGACCTCGACGGCACGCTCACCCGGGGCGGGAGCGTCTGGCAGTTCCTGTCGAGCATCCGCGGCCGGCCTGCCGTGATCGCCGCGGGCGTGGCGCTGGCACCCCAGCTCGCCAAGGCGGCGCTGTTCGGCGGGCACTACGCCGACGAGGCCAAGGAAGCGCTGTTCCTGCGCACCCTGGCCGGCATGGACGCCACCGGGGTGCAGGCGGGCGCCGAGCGCTTCGGCCTGGCCCACTTCGACCGCCGCAGCCGCACCAAGGTGCGCGCCCGCGTCGACTGGCACCGCCGCCAGGGCCACCGCATCGTGATCGTGTCGGCGTCACCCGAGTACTACGTGCGCGCCGTGGCCGGGGAGCTCGGTGCCGACGGCGTGGTGGCCACCCGACTGGAGGTCGACGACGCCGGCCGGCTGACGGGGCGCTTCGAGGGCAGCAACTGCCGGGGGGCCCAGAAGCTCGAACGCCTGCGGGAGTGGATACGGTCCTCGTCCACCGGTGCCCACGACGGTGCGGGTGCCCACGACGGTGCGGACCACGCCGGCAACGCCCCCGGCGGTGCGGGTGAGGGCGCCACCTCCGACGACGGGCCCTACGACCAGGCCGGAGAGGCGGGGCTCGACACCACGGGGGCCGTCGGCGACCACCCGTTCCTGTGGGCCTACGGCAACAGCGCCGGCGACCGCGAGCTCCTGGCGGCGGCCGACATCGGGGTGGACGCCGGGCGCCTGGGACGGTTCGGGAAGCTGCGCCGCTTCCGCCGACTGGGGGACGTGCTCACCGCCTGGTGAGTGGGCTCGACGCTTGCGCCGGCACGGGCCGATGGACAAGCGTCAGGCGGTCGACACCTGGGAGAAGACGATGCCTCGAGGAGAAGGACGCGCCGATTCGGCACCCCACGCCGGTCACGGCGCACCGCTGCGGGTGGGGGTCTTCGTCCCGCAGGGATGGAAGCTCGAGTACTCGGGCTGGGAGGCGCACGCGGCCTGGGAGCGCAGTGTCGAGCTGGCCCGCCAGGCCGAAGAACTCGGCTACGACCACATCTGGGTCTACGACCACGTCGAGACGGTGCCGCGTCGAGAGCCGACGCACGTCTTCGAGGCCTTCACGATGCTGGCGGCCCTCTCGCAGTGCACCGACCGGGTGGGCCTCGGCCAGCTCGTCACGTGCTCGTCGTACCGCAATGCCGGGTTGCTGGCCAAGGAGGGCGCGTGCATCGACGTGTACTCGGGCGGCCGGCTGATCCTCGGCCTCGGCGCCGGATGGTTCCACGAGGAGTACGCCTCCTACGGCTACCGGTTCCTGCCGGCACGGGACCGCCTGACCGCGCTGGAGGAGACCGTCTCGGCCATCCGGATGCTCTGGAGCGAGCAGACGGTGACGTTCGACGGGCAGCACGTCCACCTGCACGACGCGTACTGCGACCCCAAGCCGATCCAACGGTTCCCGCCGGTCTGGATCGGCGGCGGCGGCGAACAGGTGAACCTCCGCATCGCCGCCCGGCACGCCGACGCCACCAACTGGCAGGTGGGGCTGGAGGCCTTCCGTCGTAAGTCACAGCTCCTGGAGCGCTACTGCGAGGAGATCGGGCGACCCTTCACCGAGATCACCCGGACGCACGGCCCTGACTGCAGGATCTTCGACACCGAGGAGGAGTTGCACAGATGGTGCGACGAGCTCGACGGCGGCCACCTGTGGGGTGGACAGCCCCCCGACGAGTACATCCGGGAGAACTTCGTGGGAACCGTGGACCAGGTGGCGGAGAAGGCGCAGGAGTTCGTCGATGCGGGCGCTCGCGACTTCGTGCTGTGGATGCGCGACTACCCGTCCGACGAGACGCTCCGTCGGTTCATCGGTGAGGTCGTCCCCATGCTCGAGATGTGATCCCCGGCGGGCCCGGTTGTCGACGAGGAACCGGCGGCTCAGGACTTCTCGAGGACGGCGACGTACGGCTCGCTCGGCGCACCGCCCAGGACGTCGGCCTGGTGCCAGCCCGTGCCGCGGAGCAGTGACCGCATGTCGGCACGCGAGACGAAGAGCCACGCGAACCACGGCGTCTCCCACCGGCGGTACCGGACGCGCAGCCGCGCCTGGCCGGGCATGAGCCCCCGCTCGACGTTGCGCCGGTAGTAGGACCGGTCGAAGGCCGGCACGCCGCCGCAGTACGGATTGGTGCTCTCGGCCAGGATCCGGGCGCCGGGCGGCATGGTTCGGGCCCAGCGCATCAGCGCCCGCCGCAGCTTGGCCGGGGTGCCGAAGATCCCGAAGTTGTTGCCGAACAGCACGGCGGTGTCGAACGAGCCGATGTCGGCACCGAGGGCGTCGACGGTCATGCACCGGGCGGCCCGCAGGCCGCGGGCCCGGGCCGTCCGCACGGCCAGCGGCGAGGCGTCCACGCCGACCACGTCCATCCCCCGCTCCTGCAGGTGCAGGGCGACGCGGCCCGCCGCACAGCCCACGTCGACGACCCGGCCGCGCGCCAGGCGCAGGGCCCGCCGCTCCGCCGCGGGCCAGCGCTCGGGCCCGGTGACGTACAGCTCGTGCCCCGCGCCCACCTCGCCGAATCCGTCGTCGCGCTCGATGACCTCGGGCTCGGTGCCGCCGGCCGCCCAGTCGGCCAAGGCCCGGCCGAAGGCGTCGCCCTGCGTCCCCATGCCCGCAGTCTGGCCCCGCCATGGGGTCGGCGGCGACCAGGGGCTCGCCGCCATATGGTCGGCGGCGACCAGGGGCTCGCCGCCATATGATCTGCGACGGCGATGGGGCTCGCCCTTGACCGCAGCCTGGCTGCTGATGGCTCCTACCTGACGGCGAACCGTGGGAAGGAGCTCGCGTGCGGGTGGTGTGGGTCGGGGTGGCGGGGTTCTGCGGGGCGGTGTCGCGCTACTGGCTCGACGGCGTGGTGAGCCGGGCCACGAGCGGGTCGTTCCCGTGGGGGACCTGGGTCGTGAACATCTCGGGATGCCTGATCGTCGGCTTCCTCACGACCGTGCTCACCGAGCGCTTCCTGCCCCACCCCACGCTGCGCATCGCCGTCACGGTGGGGTTCGTGGGCGCCTACACGACGTTCTCGACCTTCGCCTACGAGAGCGTGCGGCTGGGCCAGAACGGCGCGCTCGGGATCGCGGCGGTCAACGTGGTGTCTTCGATCGTCGTCGGATTGACGGCGACGTGGGTCGGGATCGTCCTCGGGAGGGCGCTGTGAGGCTTCAGGGTGAGGGCAGGCTGCTGCGGATCTTCATCGGTGAGTCCGACACCTGGCACGGCAAGCCGCTGTACCAGGCGATCGTGCGCCGCCTGCGCGAGGAGGGCATCGCCGGCGCAACCGTGATCCGGGCCATCGAGGGCTACGGCGCCACCAGCCACCTGCACACGGCGCGCATCCTCCGGCTGTCCGAGGACCTGCCCCTCGTCATCGAGGTGGTGGACACCGAGCAGCACATCCAGCGAGTGCTCCCGATGCTCGACGAGATGGTTTCCGACGGCATGCTGACCCTCGAGCGCGTCGAGGTCGTGACCTACCGGGCGGGGCCCGAGCGCACCGGGTGAGGCGCCGCGCGGGCTGACGCGCTCAGCCCGTGGGCATGGGGAAGATGTGCTCCTCGGCCGCGGTGTCGCGCATGGCGGCGGCCTGCTCGTCCTCGGACATCGGCTCGAAGCGGGCCGCCGCCCCGATGGCCGCCGCCGTCAGGACGGGGTCACTCGGCGTGCACAGCACGTGCACACCCGGGACGCTCAGCACGAAACGGACCCCGCGGGTGATCTCACGGTCGGTCGTGTACGCCTCGTACCACGTGCCCGACGTGTGCGGGCGGTCGCCCCAGGGCCTCGCCGACACCGCCTTGATCGCCATCACGCCCACGTCGCGTGCCCCGGCCTCGGCGATGAGCGCCTCGGCGTCACGGCGGTAGGCGTGGTCGGCCCACAGCCGCGGGCTCACGGGGAACATCACGGTGTCGAGGTCGTAACGCCGCAGGGCCTCGAGCTGTGCTGCCGGCGTGGTCAGGTTGTGGCCGGTGATGCCGACGAACCGGCACAGGCCCTCGTCGCGCGCCGCCATGATCGCCGACACCGCCCCCGCCCGGGCCTCGAGCTCGTCGAGGTCTGTGACGGCGTGGAGCTGGTAGAGGTCGAAGTGCTCGCAACGCAGCAGCGACAGCGACTCCTCGAGCTGGGCCCGGACGCCGGCGGGGTCGTGGCGCATGGTCTTGCACGCCACGAAGAGGCGGTCGCGCACCGGGGCGAGGAGGGGGCCGAGCAGCTCCTGGGCCCGGCCGTAGCGAGGGGCCACGTCGAGATGGTTGACGCCGGCGTCGAGGGCGGCGCCGAACGTGGAGGCCGCCACGTCGGGGTCGGCGTCCCAGAAGGCGGCCCCGCCGAGCACGGCCACCGACGAGCGGTGCCCGGTCCGCCCCAGACGGCGCGTCAACATGCGGGCAGGGTACCCGCCGGCTGGGCGGGTGGTGAACGTTGCGCGCCGTGGCGGGCGGGCGCACCGGGGGTCGGGGCGCCCGTCCTCGGGGACTACCCCGGGGAGGTGGCTCCGCCCACGAGACGGCCCTGCCATCCCGCCACCGAGGCCGCCACGTCGCTGAACTGCGGGGCGTCGCCGAAGTCGACGACCTGGCCGTCGGCGGTGACGATCAGGTACCCGAGCCCGGCGCGGGTCGGGAGCACCGACACGGCCTGGGCACGCAGGCCCACACCGGGCAACGAGCCCTCGTAGGGGGCGTCGCCGAGCGAGAACACGCCGCCGTCGGCGGCCACGGTCCAGTAGCCGCCGCCGTCGGGGGTGCCGGCCATCCCCACCATGGGGGCGTTCAGCCGCACACCGCCCATCGACCCGAAGAACCGGGCGTCGCCGAAGGAGAACACGCCGCCGTCGTTGCCGAGCATCCAGTAGCCACCCACCCCGCCGCTCGGCTGGCTGGTCACCGCGAACCAGTTCGACTGCACGCCGTCCTGCGAGAACTGCGACGCGAAGGTGTCGCCGCTGATGGACACGCTCTGGCTGGTCCCCTGCAGCGTCATCTGCACGACGCGGCCGCCGAGGTCGCCGAAGCCGTTGCGCTGCGACACGCCCACCGAGATGAGGGTGCCGATCTGCGGGTAGGCGGCCTCGATGGCGGACACCGGGACCGCCGCGTGCCAGGTGTGGTGGGCGTTGCACGCGCCCGGGAGGCACACGGCGTCACCGGCGTCGGGAACCGGTGCGAAGGTCCCACCCGCGCTGTACCCACCGGTGGATGACGAGTACTGGGTGGTGGCGACGGTGCCGGTGGGCATCAGGACCACGAGGTCGGGTGTATCGGCGGTGGCGGCATCGGTCACGGTGTTCTCGTTGGCGATACCCGGATAGTCCTGGCAGGCGCTGGAGTCGCAGATGTCGGCGTAGCCGAACCAGCCCTGCAGACTGCCGTAGGTGCTCATCACGTAGGAGCGTGCCGCCACGGCCTGGGCCTCCAGGGCCTGGAACCCCCACGACTGGCCCTGCGGTCCCGCGCCCCCCAGGGAGCCCCAGCCCGTCGGGGACTCCGACGGCGTCACGTCGGCGACGTACTGGCCCAGGGGCACGATGTTCACCGTGCGGGTCTGGTTGTTCGAGTTGATGACGCCCTGGATGCTCCCCCGCGCCATCAGGTTGCCGCCCGGCTGGCACAGCTGGAGCACCTCACTGTTCACGCCGGCGTCCGCCGGGAAGGGTGCCGGCGTCACCGGAGAGATCGTCGGGTCGGCCACGTTCAAGGCCACCGGCGTCCATGACGGGCCCGCGCACCCGCCGCCCCCGAACACGTTCCACTGGCCCGTGGTCCCGTTGCCCCCGGCCAGCTGCAGCATGACGGCCGGGTAGCTGCCCCCCGGCCCGAACGGCGCGGCCACACCGGTCACCGTGAACGGCGAGCCTGAGGTCACGATCACGGTGTTGCCGGCGTTGGCGGTGATGGCGACCTTGACCGGGGTGGATGCGTCGCTCCACCCGTTGGGCAGCGAGCCGAGCGACGTGGTGCCGCCCCCGCTCAATGCCCCGTAGTAGGTCGACAGGATCTGCTGGTACGGGACCTGGCCGACGGCGTACCCCAGTGCCCCCCATTGGCCCATGCCGCGGCCGTGGCCCCAGCCGTGCCCGATGAACGAGACGTCGGGGTACGGATAGGCGGCCGCCGGCCCGCTCGGGACCAGGGCGACCAGCCCCGAGGTGGCCGCCACGACGGTGGCCGCCGGGACGACCCGCGCCAGGGCGCGTCGGAGTCGGGGGGGAAGGACGGGGATGCAGACGATGGTAGCGAGCACCGTGCGATCTCCGTGGGACGCCCCCACCCCGCGTGACATCGCCTGGCGCTTGATATATCGTTATACGTACTATCTCGGAACGAAGGGAGGCCCAGTGCCGAGGCACGCCGCGGACCCGAAGTGGACCGACCCCGGGTTGCTCGTCATGGGGAGCCTCGCCGACGGCCCCAAGCACGGCTACGCCATGGTGCAGGACCTCGAGGAGAGCACCGGTGTCCGGCTCGGGCCGGGCACGCTCTACGGCGCCATCGCCCGTCTCGAGGCCCGGGGCCTCATCGAGCCCCTCGAGGCCGCCGACTCCCGCCGCCGCCCCTACCGCCTGACGGCCCGAGGCGTCGAGGTGCTCGGGCGCCAGCTCGCCGACATGCAGCGCTTCGCCGGGATCGGGCGCCGGCGCCTGGCCCGGCTCGCCCCGGTCTTCGGGGCCGGCGCGTGAGCACCCCCACCCGCGTGGAGCGCGTCCTGCTGGCGGCGTATCCGCCCGGCTTCCGCAGCCGCTACGGCGACGAGCTCGCCGCCCTGGTCGCCGAGGGCGGATCCCGGTGGCGCGACCGCGCCGACCTCGCCCGCGGCGCCGCCCGGGCCTGGATGGCGCCCTCGTTCGCCGGCGACGCCGCCGAGCAGCGTCGGGCCCGGCTCCAGGCGACCACGACCACCGTGCTGGTGGCCTGGTGCGCGAGCCTCCTGGCCGTCGCCGGCCTCTCCAAGTCGGTGGACGACCCGCGGCTCCCGGGCCTGCACGGCGCGGCGTGGACCGCCTACGGCACGGCCTTCGTGGCCCTCGAGGTACTCGCCGGCGTCGTGATCGCCGCCGGCTTCGTCTGCTGGGTCGCCGTCGTCGTGCCCGCGGCGCGTGCCCGGCGTGGCGACGTACTCGTCCCGGCGATCGCCCCGGCGCCCATCGTCCTCGCGTGGCTGGGGGTCACGCTGCTCGTCGCCCTGTTCGCCCAGCACGTCGGCCGCCGCCACAGCGTGGCGCTGACGTGGCCGCGCGGTGCCGGCGTCCTGGCGGTGCTGGTGGCGTGGCTGGCAGTGACCCTGGTGTGCGCGTTCGGGTGCGCGGCGGCGGCGGCGCTCGCCCTGCGCCGCGCCCGGCTCAGCGAGGCGCGCCTCGTGCGCACGACGCTGGTGGCCGCGCTGGCCACGGTCGGGGTGGCTGTCCAGGCGGTGGCGGGCACGCTGTGCCTCGTGATGCTGCTCGGCGCCGGTGGCGGGCTGGCACCGCGCGACGCCGTGTTCTCGGCGGGGTCGGTGGCGGTGCTCCTCGTGGCCTCGGCCGTCGCCGCGCTCTCGACGGCACGGGGCCTGGCGGCCATGCGCGCGGACCCGCCGTCCCCGGTACGGCCCCCGGCCTGATCCCGCCGGTCCGGCCCCTGACCGGCGCGGTCCCTCCTCGGCGGCAGCCGGCCCTCCTCGGCGGCAGCCGGCCCTCCTCGGCGGGCGGTCCCTCAGCGCGGCAGCCGACCCTCCTCGGCGGGCGGTCGCTCAGCGCGGCAGCCGGCTCAGGAGGGGTTGCTCGTGGGCCGGCTCCTCAGTTGGCGCCGGCGCGGCAGCGCTCGAGCACGCCGTCGGCGAAGGACCCGTAGCGCTCGATGATCGTGGGCCAGCGGAAGTTGGCCTCCACGTAGACCCGTCCCCGCTCGCCGAGCAGCGCCCTGAGGGCGCCGTCGGTCACCACCCGGTCCACGAGCGACTCGAACTGGGCGTAGGAGTCGAACCACAGCCCGCCGCCCGAGCGCTCGCAGTGCTCGCGGGTGGCGGCGCACCGGGCGTTCACGATCACGGCCAGGGACTGGCTCCACGCCTCCATGAGCACGATGGAGAAGGCCTCGTGGGGCGACGGTTGCACGAAGGCGGTGGCCCCCCGCAGTAGGGCCCATTTGTCGATCTCGTCGACGGGGCCGGTCACGATGACGTCGGGGTGCGACGGCGGGGGGGCCGTCACCGGGCCGGCCACCACCAGCGCCAGGGGCCCGGGGTTGCGCCGCTTGTAGGCGGCGAAGAAGGCGCCCAGCATGGTGGTGCCCTTGAAGCCGTCCACCCGCCCGAGCGACAGCAGGTACGGGCGGTCCCCGATGGCCGCGATGGCCGGCACGGCGCGGTCGGGGGCGGGGGCGGGACCGGGCGGCGGCCCCTCGAACCCGAGGCCCACGACGACCTGTGGGACCTGGCCCACCGGGAACAGCCGCTGGACGAGGGCGCGCTCGCCCCACGTCTGGAAGACGAACCCCTGCGCCATCGTCATCGGCCGCCGGAACACCGAGAGGTGCAGGGCCGGCTCGTCGTGCGCGGCGGGATGCATCACGGCGCGGGCCGCCACCGGCGGCAGCCCGCGCACGGTGGTGGCGTAGAGGTAGGGGTAGAAGGCGAGGAGGTCGCGGTCGCACGCCACCAGTGCGTCGACGAGGTCGGGGCATCCTGGGCCCTGGAGCTCGACGAACTCCTCCGCCTCGGCGACGGTGGCGGCCGATGGCGACGACAGGACCCGCTCGGAGAACGGGAAGAAGCGCGGGGGGCGACCCGACGTGGTGGCGAAACGGTGCACCACGACGCCGTTCACCGTCTCGTCGCCCTCGGGGTACTCGTTGGCCCAGGTCATGTGGTCCCTGGCACAGGTGGTGAAGACGTCCACCGACCAGCCGAGCCGGGCCACCAGCCGCTCTGCCAGCATGCGGGCCCCGAGCTCGGCGCCGCCCACGACCTCGAGGCCGTAGCGCGGGACCACGAAGGCGTACTTCACACCGTCACCGCCACGAGCGCGTCGTCCGCCACGTCGTCCGTCCCGTCGCGGGGCGCGGCGTCGGGCCAGACCCCGCCCGCCGCCACCCAGCGGCGGACGACGCCCGCCATCGTCGCCCGGGTGCGCGCCAGGGCGAAGTGCACGAGGCGCGCCCGGCCGGCCTCCACGAGCACCGCCCGGGTGGCCCGGTCGGCGAGGACCCGGTGCAGGGCGGCGGCGACGTGCTGGGGTGCGGGGTCGTCGAGGAGCAGGCCTCCCACCCCGAGGGTTTCGGGGACCGCACCGGCGCCGAGGGCCACCACGGGCACCCCGTGGTGCATGGCCTCCAACAGCGGCACGCAGAACCCCTCGTGCTCGGAGAGGCTCACGAAGACGTCGGCGGCGCGGTAGTAGGCCACGAGCTGCTCGTGCGACACGGCGCCCGGGAGGTCGACGGCCCCGTCGAGGCCGAGCGCGCCGACCAGGGTGCGTAGCGCGGCGTCGTAGCCGGGCGACACCGCCCGGCCCACGAGCGACAGGCGCGCCCCGGGGTCGTACACCGACCGGTAGACGGCCAGGGCCTGCACCAGGCGGTGCTGGGCCTTGTGGGGGGCGATGCCCCCCACGAACAGCCATTGCGAGCTCCCCTCCCGCCGGGCGTGCTCGAGCGCCACCGCGGTGGCGGGGTCGGGCTCGGCGTCGAACTCGCGCAGGTCCAGCAGGATGGGGGCCACCGGGGTCGCCCGGAAGCCGCGGGCGCGCAGATCGGCGGCGTTGAACCTCGAGTCGCAGATGCCCAAGGCGGCACGCACCGAGAGCTGAGCCACCTGCACCTGCGCGGCGTGGAGCGACAGAGCGATGCCGGGATCGAAGCGGTGGAAGAACTCGGGCGGGGTGATGTTGTGGTAGTCGACGGCGACCGATTCGCGCCGTCCCACGACCCAGTCCCCCAGTTCCGACACAGCCGAGCACTGGTAGACGAGGAAGCGGTCGCGGCGCGACGGGCCCCGCAGCTCCTCGATCAGCCGGGCGCGGTGCTCCAGGAGCGGATGGATCGCCAGCGCGAAGATCTCGGACTCGTACCCGAGGTCCCGCAGGAGGCGCTGCACCTGGAGGGTGTGCCCGGTGGTGGCGTCTCCCGGCACGACCGACGGCACGAGCTGGTGGACGAACGTCGTGCTCACGACGCCGCCCGGAGGAGGTCGGGGCGGGCCATCACCCCCCGCAACGTGTCGACGAACCGCTGCGCGGTCCGCTCGAGCGCGAACGCACCCAGCCGCTCGGCCCCGGCCGCCACCAGCCGGGCCCGCAGCTCGGCGTCGGCCACGGCGCGGTGCACCGCGGTCGCCACGACCGCCGGAGACTTCTCCGCCAGCACCAGGGCGGCGGGCCCGGCGGTGTCGCGCACGGCGCCGGCGTCGAAGGCCACGACGGGAACCCCGTGGTGCATGGCCTCCAGGAGGGGGAAGCAGAAGCCCTCGTGGTCGGACAGGCACACGAAGGCGTCTGCGGTGCGGTAATGGCCGACGAGCTCGTCGAGGCTCACCGAGCCCACCAGACGCACGGCGTCGGCCAACCCGAGCTCGTGTGCGTAGCCGCGCACCGCGGCGGCGTAGCTCGGGACCGGGTGGCCGCCGACAAGGGTCAGCGAGGCCGTCGGGTCGAAGCCGCGGCGGTAGGCGGCGAGGGCCTTCACGAGGTCGTGCGCCGCCTTGTGCGGCAGCAACTTGCCCACGAAGAGCCACGACGTCCCACCACTCCCCCGCACCCGGTCCCCGCCGGCGTCGGCGTCGGCCCGGGGGCCGAACGCCCCGAGGTCCACGAACGGGGGCACCACCGACGTGGAGCGGTACCCCGCGGCGCGCAGGTCGCGCTCGTTGAAGGCCGACACGGCGATGGCATGGGTGACACGCGGGGCCAGGCGGTGCAGCTGCTGGCGCCCGGACTCGACGGCCCCGAGCCAGTCCGGGGCCCACTGCCAGAAGAAGCTCGCCGGGGTGAGGTTGTGGTAGTTCACCACGAGCGGCTCGCCTCGCTGCATCAGGCGCTCCGCTATGGCCGAGCCCACGGCGAGCTGGTACACGAGGACCGTCCGGCCCGCGACGACGAAGTCGTCGAGCCGGTCGACGTGGTGGGCCTCGCCGGCCAGCGGCGCGTCGACGTGCTCGACGAACAGTTCCGACACGAAACCGGCGGCGCGCAGGGCGTCGCGGGCGGCGAGCGTGTGCGCCCCCGAGGCGTCGGCAACGTGCAGCGACGGCAGCAGCAGGTGCACGGCGACCCCTTCGGTGCCTGGGACGTTCCCGTGGGAAACGCCCGGAGCGGCGCCCGCGGGGGTCCCACCGCTGTCGCCGGCCGACGCCCGTGCCGGCCGCGCGCCCGTCACCGCGTCCCCCGCCCGGCGTCGGCCCCGGCGGCGGCCCCGGCGGCGGCCCCGGCACCGTTCTCGATGGCGGTCTCGATGGCGGTCTCGATGGCGGCCACCAGTCGGGCTTTGCCCACGGGAAGCGCGAAGGCCCGGGCCCGTCGTCTCCCCGCGTCGACGAGGGCGACGCGCAGCGCGTCGTCGGCCACCACGCGATGGACGGCGGCCGCCACGGTCATGGGTGCCTTGTCGGTGAGCACGATCCCCCCGTCGCCGACGGTCTCCCCCACCGCCGCGGTGTCGTAGGCGACCACCGGGAGGCCGAGGTGCATGGCCTCGACGAGGGGGACGCAAAAGCCTTCGTGGTCCGACGCGCACACGAAGACGTCGGCGGACCGGTAGTAGGCGGCCAGCGCTTCGTCGCTCACCGTCCCCACCATGCGCACGGCGTCGCCGAGGCCGAGGCGGGCGGCGAACCGCTCCAGCGCGCGCGGATAGTCGGTGCCGAGCGACGATCCCACGAGGTGCAGCCGCGCCCGGGGGTCGTAGAAGCGCCGGTAGCAGGCGAGCGCCTTGATCAGGTCGTGCTGCGCTTTGTGCGGCGACACCCGTCCCACGAACAACCAGTCGGCGCCGCCGTCGGCCCTCTCGGCCCGGTGCGCCCCCGGCACGGCGGCGTCGGCGGTGACCTCGAATGCGGCCAGGTCCACGAGAGGGGCGACCACAGCCGTGCGGGCACACCCGGCGGCGTGGAGCTCGGTCTCGCTGAAACGCGAGTGGGCGATCCCGAAGAACGACGCGGGGGCGACGGCGCCCAACTGCTCCAGCCCGAGCTCGAGCTCCTCGCGGATCCACGGCGCCCACCGGCGGACGAGAGCGGGCGGCGTGATGTTGTGGTAGTCGACGAGGAGGGGCTCGGGCCGGCGCAGCACGGCGTCGGCGACCGCACTCCCTGTCGAGTGATGGAACAGCAGCCACGAGTCGGGCCGCGGGCTGACGGGCAACTCCTCGAGCGGGCGCGCCTGGGCACGCACCTCAGGATGGGCGTCCCCCGCGTAGATGTCGGACCCGAACCCCGCGGCACGCAGGGCGTCGCGGGTGTGGAGCACGTGGGTGCCGATGGCGTCGCGTGCCGCCAGGATGTGCAGGACCTGGTCGATGCGCGCCGGGCGGGCGGGGCGGGTCACGACGATCCACCGCCGTACGCGCCGATGGCCTCGTCGATGGCCGCCGCCCACCGTTGACGGCTGCGGTCCAGCGAGAACTCGTGCGCCCGGGCCCGTCCGGCCTCCACGAGGCGTCCGCGCAGCGTCGCGTCCGACAGCACCCGGTGCACGGCGGTCGACAGGGCCATGGGGGACTTGTCGTCGAGCAGGAGCGCGGCGTCGGCCGCCGTCTCGGTCACCGCCGTGGCGGCCAGGGCCACCACCGGGACCCCCAGGTGCATGGCCTCGACCACGGGCACGCAGAATCCCTCGTGCTCGGAGGCGCACACGAAGACGTCGGCCGTGGCGTAATAGGCGGCGAGCGCCGGCTCCGGGACCGGGCCGGTGAGGTGCACCGCCGCCCCCAGCCCGAGCCCGGACGCGAACCGCCGCAGGGCGCGCGGGTAGTCGTCGCCCATCCAGGAGCCCACCAGGTGAAGCCGGGCACGGGGGTCATGGAAGCGCCGGTAGCAGGCCAGCGCCTTGATCAGGTCGTGCTGGGCCTTGCTCGGCGTCACCCGCCCGACGAACAACCAGTCGGCGCCGCCCTCGGCCCGTTCCTCGCGCCGGGCGGCCAGCGTGTCGCGGTCCGCGCCCGACTCGAGGGCGCGGGCGTCGAACATCGGGGGGACGACACGCGTCCGGGTGCATCCCCGGTCACGAAGCTCCGCCTCGTTGTAGATGGAGTCGGCGAAGGCGAAGAACGTGGCGCCGATCATGTCGTCGAGCTGCTTGCGGCCGCTGGCGGCCTCCTCCACCGCCCACGGCACCCACGGGCCGAACAGCTCGCCGGGCGTGATGTTGTGGTAGTCGAGCATGGTGGGCTCGGGGCGGCGCCGGATGAGGTCGGCGACCGGCGAGCCGCTCGACAGGTGATAGAGCCACCACGTGCCCGGGCGTGGACGCGCCGGGAGCTCCGTCAGCAGCCGGCACTGGGACCGCACGTCGGGGAAGGTGCCCTCGCACCAGATGTCGGATTCGAACCCCCTGGCGCGCAAGAGGTCGCGGACGTGGGTCATATGCACACCGATGGCGTCGCGCCCGCTGAACGACGGCACGACCTGGTCGATGCGCGTCGGCCTCACCGTGCGGCGTGGTCGGAGGCGGCGGGAGCCTCGCCCGCAGGTCCACCTCCGGGCACGTCGGACCGGCCCTTGGTCGCCAGAACGGCGAACCCGTCGGCGCCGACCGTCGCCTGCGCTCCCGAGAACCCCAGCTGCCCGACGAGGTGGACCCAGGTGTCGGGGTGCAGGGGACGACCCGGGGCCAGATCGGCGGCGACCGGGCCTGCGGTGCGCTCCCACGCTTCGGGCATGGTGCCGATCACCACCAGCGTGCCCCCCGGGGCGAGCTTCTCCTCGGCCAGCCGCAGCAGGCGCCGGCGCTCGGCCAGCGACAAGCGGTCGACACAGGCCGACAGCACCAAGCCGGCGAGTACATCGTCGGCCACGGAGCCCAGGTGCCCCAGGACGTCGTCGCGCCGGACGTCCAGCCCCGCCAGGGCGGCGCGGTCCGCGGCGGCGCTGCCGGGGTCGACGCCGTACACATCGACACCTGCCCCCGCCAGGGAGGCCACGAGCGACCCGTCACCGCATTCGACGTGCAGCACCCGGCCCGCCGGCGAGGTGGCCGCGGTCAGCGCGGCGCGCACCGCGTCGGCGAAGGGCGCGGGGTCGGCGCCGGGGACGAGCACCTCCTCCTCGGGGAGGGGGGGCGGTGTGAGCGACCCCACGTCGCGCTCCACGTCGCTCAGGCGCTCGTCGAGCAGGTGCAGGACCCGCATGGCCGAGGCCGCGAAGTGGTTGAGCTGGGTGACGACGTAGTTGACGAACCAGGCCTCGGCCTGCCAGAGCGACCACTTGACGAAGCCCTTGGGCTCGCGTCGCGACCCGATCGGCACCTCGATGTCGAAGTAGGCGGAACGGTCCGCCAGCTTGAGCGCCTCGGTGAAGGCGTCGTCGGCGGTGCCGGTCGGGGTGAAGCGGGCGAACAGCTCGTCGAGGCGTCGTTCGAAGCTCGGCGGGAAGTCCCCCGCGGCACGCCGGCGGCGGACCTCGTCGTCGATCTCGCGCCGGACGCGGTCGAGGTATGCGCGCGTGGCATCGTCGCCGGCGGTGGTGTCGTCGGTGGTCACGATGTCTCCTCGGGTGGGGGGGCTCTGGGCAGGGCGGGCCGGAGCCCCCGAGTGCCCTGGCCGGAGCCGACCCCTCAGCTCAGGCTGGCGGCCCGGACGTCGACCCGGAGCTCCAGGGCCACGGTCCCCCGCGACCTGCCGGGGTTCATGACCTCGAATCCCTCCTGCTCGCGCAGATCGTAGACGACCCCCCCACGACTCTTGATGGCAATGCCCACGTTGTAGGCGCCCCCGAGAAGCGGGACCCGATCGAAAGCGAGGTCGGCCCGGCCCCCGCCGGCCGGCAGGTCGATGTGCTGGCCGATGCCGTCGGTGTCGGACGCGAAGACGAGCTGGCCGTCCTTGTCGTGGATCTCGATCGAGAACACGACATCGTCGACGGGCTCGGACGCGTCGAATGCCACGTGCACCGTGAGCGGCTCGTCGGGGAGCAGATAGGGCCTGCTCCCCACACCGGGGTGCTCGACCTCCACGCCGGTGATCAGCACCGGCCGGTGGGCGGCCTCCGGAGGGGTGGCGCCCCCGAGGGCGCCGGTGTCCACCGAGCTGCCGGCGGCGAGCAGGTGGTCGTGGTACAGGTGGATGGCCTCGGCCGACGGCCCCATGCCGAGCATCTGGCCCGAGCTCAGCACGACGGCACGATCGCAGATCACGCGTACCAGGTCGGCGGAGTGGGTCACGAAGAGGATGGTCCGGCCCTCGTCCTGGAACTGCTTGATGCGGGCCAGGCACTTGCGCTGGAAATTCTCGTCCCCCACGGCCAGGACCTCGTCGACCACGAGGACGTCGGGCTCGACGTTGACCGCCACGGCGAAGCCCAGCCGCACGAACATCCCCGACGAGTAGAACTTGACCTGGTTGTCGATGAACTGCTCGAGCTCGGCGAACGCCACGATGTCCTCGAAGCGCTTGTCGACCTCCTTGGTGGAGAGGCCCAGGAGCGACGCGTTCAGGTAGATGTTGTCCCGGCCCGACAGCTCGGGCTGGAATCCGGCTCCGAGCTCCAACAGCGCCGCCAGCGAGCCGCGCACCACGACCTTCCCGTCGGTGGGCTGCAGGATCCCCGACACGCACTTGAGCAGGGTCGACTTCCCCGACCCGTTGCGCCCGAGCACGCCGACGGTCTCGCCCTCGGCGACCTGGAAGCTCAGGTCCCGCAGGGCCCAGAAGTCCTCGTGGGGGTTCTGGCCGGCATGGAGGAACCGCTCCTTGACCGACTGGTACTTCTCCCGGTACAGCCGGAAGCGCTTGGAGACGCCCACCACGTCGACGGCCACCGGTGTGGACATCGGCCCCTCAGAGCTCCTCGGCGAAGTTACCCTCCAGGCGCCCGAAGACCACGAGAGCACCGAAGAGGAGGACAACGGAGATCGCCAGCACTGCCAGATCGGCACCCACGTACCACAGCGTTCCGTAGCTGGCCAAGACGCCGTTCGGAACCGGGAGGTGCACCACCGTCCCCGACGCGAGCTTCTGGGTGAGGGTCGTCGAGATGGGATGCAGGACGTTGTAGAAGACCCGCTGAAAGGTCATGACGACGGGCGTGACGGGATTGAGGAAGTACACCCAGATGATGTGCTTCCTGACGAGCCCGTCGTGGACGCGTCCCGAGAACGGATAGATCCCGGGGACGGCCCAGAACCACGCCATGAGGGCCACCTCGACCAGGTGCTGGGTGTCGCGCAGGTAGACGTTGACAGCCGACAGGAAGACGGCCAGGGCGGCGGCAAAGGCGAGGACGGCGGCCAGCGCCGGGATGATCAGCCAGATGGCGCTCCAGTCGGGCCGGTGCCAGAACGCCACCATGAACACGAGGAGCACGATGGACTGGAACAGGAAGAACATGAACGCCGAACCCACCGACGACAACGCCAGGATCTCGCGGGGGAAGGCGACCTTCTTCACGATGCCGCCGTTGGCCACGACGCTGCTCGTCCCGGTGAGCACCGCCGTCTGGAAGAGGTTCCACACCAGCATGGCCGAGAACATGTAGATGACGAAGTTCGGGATGCCGTTGGGCAGGAAGAAGGTGAACAGGACGTAGAAGACGGCCAGCGTCAGTGCCGGGTTGAGCATCGACCACATGAACCCGAGGACCGAGTTCTTGTACTTGACCTTGATCTCCTTGCGGACGAGGAAGACGAACAGCTCCCGCGATCGCCACAGCTCCGGGATCCTCTTCCACACGCTCACCCGGGCGGCCACGATGCGCGTGGGCTTGGCGCCCCGGGCCGCGGCCCGGGCGGCGCGGGCCGCCAGTTCCCGCTCGTGCTCGCCGAGCAGGAGCGGCTGCTGCTCGCCGGGCTCGCCGGCCTCGGCGGGGCGCGGCACGGGCCCGGTCTCCGACTGGACGTCGGTCATCGGGTGTCTCCGAAGGCGCGAGCGGTCACGGCCTCACCCCCGACGGGTGGTCGGTCATGGTGGCGCCAGCCCGCCCTCGGCTCCGCGTGCTCAGTGCTGGGTGGCGGGGTGCGGAGAGGAGTGCTCGATGACGCGGTCGATGAAGCCGTAGTCCTTCCCCTCCTCGGCGGTGAACCACCGGTCACGGTCGGAGTCGGCCTCGATGCGCTCGAGCGGCTGGCCGGTGTGGAAGGCGATGCGCTCGGCCATCATGCGCTTGAGGTAGACGATCTGCTCGGCCTGGATGGCGATGTCGGCCGCCTGGCCCTGCATCTGCCCCGACGGCTGGTGCATCAGGATCCGGCTGTGGGGAAGGGCGAAGCGCTTGCCCGGCTCCCCCGCGCACAGCAGGAACTGTCCCATCGAGGCCGCCAGGCCGACGCAGATGGTGCTGACGTCGCAGCTCACGTACTGCATCGTGTCGTAGATGGCCAGGCCGTCGGTCACCGACCCGCCCGGCGAGTTGATGTACAGCGCGATCTCCCTCTCGGAGTTCTCGGCCGCCAGGAGCAGGAGCTGGGCGCAGACCTGGTTGGCCACCGTCTCGTCGATGGCGCTGCCCAGGAAGATGATCCGCTCCTTGAGCAGCCGCTGGAACACGTCGGCCGAGGCCAGGTCGGGCAGGTTGCCCGATCGCATCGACGGAGGCGGGCCCGCGGTCAGCGCCGGCCCGGGGGGCGATGGATGTGATGCCATGAGCACGAGGCTACCCGGGAAGTCGGCCCCGGTCGGGCACGGTGCGGCGCGACCCGATTCGGCCCAATTAGGCTCGGACCTGCCTGACGTGGCCGTCGCCGCGGCGCGGCGGGCACGTGCGGGCGTGGCGGAACTGGTAGACGCGCGGGGTTTAGGTCCCCGTCCCTTCGGGGGTGGAGGTTCGAGTCCTCTCGCCCGCACTGGTTTTGGACCGCTCGCCCGCGTTCGTTCGGAATCCACAACGTTCGATCTGGTCAGCCACCCTTTTCGTCGCCCGGCCGGGTGCAGGAGAGAGATCCTCGGTCGAGCCGGACGATCATCCGCACGACCAGCTGGCCGCTCCCTGGCCCCTGAGCCCGACGCCGGTCCTCCCGATCGGTCCGCCAGGTGAAGGCGGCCCGCACGTAGATTGACGCCGAGGTCGTCCAGGCCGAGTCCTCGGGCGACCGGGGCAGGATCGGAGGCTGCCGGGTGCCGAGTGCGTGGGTTCTCGTCGTCGGCATGCACCGGAGCGGTACATCGGCGACCGCCGGGGTTCTCCACGGGCTCGGGCTGTCGCTCCCCGCGGATCCGATGACCGAGCGTGAGGACAATCCTGAGCACCACGAGAGTGTCTCTCTCACCGACGTGAACGACGGCATCCTGGGGTTGCTCGGGGGGACGTGGGACATCCCGCCGGCACTGCCGCCGGGATGGGAGAAGGGGACCGATCGGGTCGCCATCATGCAACTCGCGGCACGGGTGGCCGCCGCCGCCTTCCCGCGGCCGGAGGTGGCGATATGGAAGGACCCGCGCAATTCCCTCCTGTTGCCCTTTTGGGCGCAGGTGCTCAACCCGATCGTCGGCATCGTCCTACCGTGGCGAGAGCCGCTGGCCGTCGCCCGCTCCCTGGAGACCAGGGACAGGATGCCCGTCGATCAGGGTCTCGCTCTCTGGCATCGATACAACGAGGCCGCCCTGCGCAACAGCCGGTCATACGACGTCCTGGGCGTCAACTACGACGATTTGCTGCGGGACCCCAAGTCGACGACGACCCGGGCAGCCGCCTGGCTCCAGAAGGTGCTTCCCGGGTACGTCCTCGACGCGGCCCGCGTCGCCGACGCCGCGGACACGGTTTCGGCCCGCCTGCGCCACGAGCACGGCGACGGGCAACCCGTCCCGACCGAATACGAGGACCTCATGACCCGCCTGACCGCCTTGTCAGGCCGCCATCCTCTCGTGGACGCAGGGGCCGGCCCGGGGCAGTCGCAGGCCCTGTGACCGGCCACGACCCGGCCGCCCACTCCTCCGGCTAGCAGGCACCTGTGGGCCACGGGTGGAGGGGGTGGACGGCTCGAGCCCTGCTCCCCGTCTACGCCGTGTACGCGGCCGTGGCCGCGGACGGCAGGCTGACACCGATGGCGTTCGTGGCGGTGATCGTGCAGGTGTAGACCTTGCCCGCCGTCATCCCGGTGACCGTGATCGGCGAGGTGCTCCCGCTGTTGGACTGCGTCGTCCCACCGTTGCTGGAGATGCACGTCACCGTGAAGCCGGTGATGGCGCTCCCACCGGTGCTGCCGGCAGTGAAGGGGACGGTCGCCGAGGTGGGAACCGGGTGCGTCACGGTGCCCAGCGTGAAGATCGGCGCGCCGGGCACCGTCGCCGCCACGAAGCTGGCCGAGGCGGCCGAGGCCGGGCTGTCGCCGACGCCGTTGGTGGCCACCACGGTGCAGGTGTAGGTGTCACTGTTGGTGAGCGTGGTGACGTTGATCGGAGAACCGGGTCCAGAGCCCGACCCGGTCGTCCCACCGTTGCTGGAGGTGCACGTCGCCGTGTAGCCGGTGATGGCGCTCCCGCCGTCGCTGGCGCTCGCCGTGAAGGCGACCGACGCCGAGTTCGAGCCACGCGTGACCACCGGGCCGGTGGGTGCCGACGGAACCGTGGCGGAGACTCCCGAGACGAAGCTGGCCGAGGCGGCCGAGGCCGGGCTGTCGCCGACGCCGTTGGTGGCCACCACGGTGCAGGTGTAGGTGTTGCCGTCGGTGAGCGAGCCCACCGTGATCGGCGACGTGCTCCCGCTGTTCGACCCGGTCGCCCCGCCGTCGCTGGAGGTGCAGGTCGCCGTGTAGCCGGTGATGGCGCTCCCGCCGTCGCCGCCGGCCGTAAAGGCGACGGCGGCTGAAGCGCTCGACGGCGTCACACCCGTGACGGTCGGCGCGCTCGGTAGCCCGGCGGGCACGAAGCTGCTCGAGGCGGCCGACGCCGGGCTGTCGCCGATGGCGTTTATAGCCAGAACCGTGCACGTGTAGGAGTCGCCGTTGACGAGCGAGCCCACCGTGATCGGCGAGGAGGTCCCGAAGGCCGTCCGGGTCACGCCACCGTCACCGGATATGCAGGTGACGACGTACGCCTCGACGGCACCGCCGCCATCGCTTCCCGGCGTGAAGGCGACGATGCCCGCGTCGCTCGCGGGGGTCACGGCGCCGATGGTCGGGGCGCTCGGGGTGCCGGCCGCCACGAAGCTGCCCGAGGCCACCGATGCCGGGCTGTCGCCGATGGCGTTGGTGGCCACGACCGTGCAGGTGTAGGTGTTGCCGTTGGTCAGCGAGGCGATCGTGATCGGGGAGGTGCTCCCGCTGTTCGACTGGGTGGCGCCACCGTCGCTCGAGGTGCACGTGGCCGTGTATGCGGTGATGGCGCTCCCGCCGTCGCCGGCGTCGGTGATCCCGAGCGTGACGCTGTCGGCGGCAAGGTCCACCGACGTGATCACGGGTGGGTCCGGGGGTCCGGCGGCCACGAAGCTGCTCGAGGCGGCCGACGCCGGGCCGTCGCCGACCGCGTTGGTGGCCACCACTGTGCAGGTGTAGGTGTTCCCGTTGCTGAGCGAACTGACGGTGACCGGCGAGCTCGCACCGGTACCCGTCTGCGTGACTCCCCCGTCGCTGGAGCTGCACGTGGCGGTGAACCCGGTGATCGTGCCACCGCCGGCACTGCCGGCGGTGAAGGCGACGGCCACGTCGTTGTTACCAGGCGTCGCCGAGGTGATCGTCGGTGCGTCCGGAAGGACAGCGGCGACGAAGGAGCTCGACGGGGCGGACGCCGAGCCGGACCCCACCACGTTGATCGATACGACCGCACAGGTGTACGTGTGGCTGTTCGAGAGCGAGCCGACGACGATGGGCGAGCTGGCACCGGTGCCTGTCGCCGTCATACCGCCGTCGGTCGACGTACACGTCACCGAGTTGTCGGTGATCGGGCTTCCACCGTCGGCGCCCGGTGTGAAGGCGACCGTGACCGAGTTCGGGCCCAAGGTCACGCCGGTGAGCGTGGGTGCGCTCGGCGACGAAACGGCGACGAAGCTCGATGACGCCGCGGACGCCGGGCTGTCCCCGATCGGGTTGGTGGCCGTCACGGTGCAGGTGTAGGTGTTGCCGTTGGTGAGCGACCCCACGGTGATCGGAGAGCTTCCCCCGGTGCCGGTCTGGGTGGCCCCACCGTCGCTGGAGGTGCACGTCGCGGTGTAGCCGGTGACCGCGGTGCCCCCGCTGCTGCCGGGCGTGAAGTTGACGATGCCGGCGTTGGTCCCGAGCGTCACGCTGGTGATGGTCGGCGCGCCCGGGGTCGTGGCGGCGACGAAGCTCGACGAGGCGGAGGACGCTGTGCTCGAACCGGCGTCGTTGGTCGCGACGGCCGTGCACGTGTACGTCTTGCCATTGGTCAGCGAGCCGACCGTGATCGGCGAGCTGACACCGATCACGGTGCGCCTGGTCCCGCCGTTGGACGAGGTACAGGTGACGCTGTAGAGCAGGATGGCGTCGCTGCCGTCGCTGCCGTTCTCCGCCACCACCACCGCGACGGAGTTAGGCCCTCGGGTGATGCCCGTGATCGTCAGCGGGTCGGGCACGGTGATCGCGGTGAAGGAGCCCGAGGGGGCCGACTCGGCGCTCGTGCCCACGCCGTTGGTGGCGTCGACGGTGCACGTGTAGTCGTCCCCGTTGGTGAGCGAGCTCACGACGAGCTCCAGGGTGCTGCCTGCACTGGTCTGGGTGGCACCACCGTTGCCGGAGGTGCACGTGGCCGTGTACCCGGTGATGGCGCTCCCACCGGTGCCGTTCGGGCTGTAATCGATGGTGACCGAGTTCTCACCGACGGCGATCCCGGTGATCGACGGGGCGTCCGGTGCGGTGGTCGGGACCGACACGACGGCCGACGCCACCGAGGGCGCCGAGGCGCCCTGGTCGTTCGTTGCCGTCACCGTGCAGGTGTAGTCGGTGTCACCGGGGGTGAGCCCGGTCACGTCGATCGGGGAGGACGAGCCGGTGTTGGTGTTCTCGACGCCGCCGTCACCGGAGGCGCAGTCGGCGGTGTAGCCCGTGATCGCGCTCCCACCGTTGTCGGGCGCGGTGAACGCAACCGAGATGTCGGCGTTGGCGCCGCCCGTCGCTGTCGGCTGGGAGGGTTGGGCCGGCACGTTGGCGACCTCGATCGAACTGGACGCGTTGGACGCCGGGCTGTCACCCACGCTGTTGGTGGCGACGACCGTGCAGGTGTAGATGTCCTCGTTGGTCACCCCGCTCACGACGATGGGCGAACTGGCACCGGTGTTGATGCCCTCCGCGCCACCGTCGCTCGACACGCAGTCGACGGTGTACCCGGTGATGGCACTGCCGCCGTCGTAGGGCGACACGAACGACGCCGAGATCGTCCCCAGCACGGTGGTCAGTGTCGGCGGCGTCGGCGGCGTCGGCGCGCTCGGGGCGGCATAGGCCGACCCGGCCAACCCGCCGACACCGAGCGTCACCGCCGTCAGGGCGATGGCGGACCGAGCGACATGGCGGCGCAACGTCGACCGCACGGCAACCCGGTTCCGGGGGACACGCGTCTCGTGATTCGGCATTGCGATAAGAAATCATGGAACCGCGCGCCGATGGTGGATCCCGTCCGAGGGATTCCTGGCCAGAGGGGGTGCCCGCCCTCGGTGCCTCCGGTCGCTCTCGGGACCGGGGACGCCGTCGTCCGTGACGACCCCACGGGCCATGGCCGGCGACGCCGTGCCCGCCGCGGGCCGGCCGCACAACGAGTCGTCCCGCCCGCGCGACGAAGGGCGACACCGCGCTTCCCGACACCTTGACCCTGGCCGGCGGGCGCACCGACATTCTGCGGATGTCGACCTCCGCAGTGCCCGAGCGGCAGCAGGACTAACCGTCAACTTCAGGTTGAGCCTTCGGCTGAAGCCGCAGGTGGGAGCGGTTGGCCGGCACCCGTCCCCCGACCTGCTCCAATGGGGGGGTGATCACCGGCCGCGCTGTCACCGTGGAGATCGGGGGCAGGACCCTGCTGCGCGACGCGTCGTTCGTCGTGGGCCCGGACGACAAGGTGGGCCTCGTCGGCCGGAACGGGACGGGCAAGTCGTCGCTCGTGTCGGTTGTCTGCGGGGCGGTCCCGCCGCACCTGCGCACGCGGGGCGACGTCTCCGTGCAGGGCACGATCGGGTTCCTGCCCCAGGTCCCCGCCCCTGGTGGCCTCGGACGCGAGCCCACCGGCTTCTCCCATGTGCTCTCCGCCCGCGGCCTCGACGTGCTCGACGAGGAGCTCCACCAGGCGCGCGCCGACGTGACCGCGAACCCCACCGAGCAGTCCATCGCGTGGTTCTCCGACCTCGAGGAGCGGTACCGCACGGCCGGTGGGTACAGCCTCGAGAAGGACGTCGCCCGCCTGGCGGACGGTCTCGGCCTCCCCCAGGACGCGCTCTTCGCCGACATCGACACGCTGTCCGGCGGGCAGCGCCGGCGCGTCGACCTCATCCGGGTGCTCTTCGGTCAGCCCGACACCCTCGTGCTCGACGAACCCACCAACCACCTCGACCTCTCGGCCAAGCGGTGGCTCATGGCCGAGCTGGAGCGCTTCCCGGGCGCGCTCCTCGTCATCAGCCACGACCTCCCCCTGCTGGACCGGGTCATCACCAAGGTCCTGAGCCTGGCCGAGGGCGGCCTGCGGGAGTTCCCCGGCAACTACACGGCCTTCCGCGCTCAGCTCTCCGTCGACATCGAGCTGCGGGAGAAGCGCCGGGCCCTGGAGGACCGCCAGATTCGCAGGCTCAGCACGCTCGCCGACTCGATGCGGGCCAGCACCGAGGACCGCGCCCGCAAGGCCAAGGTCCTCGACCGGCGCGTCGAGAAGATGAAGGACAACCGCACCCAGCTGGTGAAGCGTGACAGGAAGGTCTCCTTCCGCCTCCCCGTGCCGTCGCGGTCCGGTGCGGTCCCGCTCACGGTGCGCGGGGTGCGCGTGTCCTACGGGGCGAAGAAGGTGCTCCTCGACGTCGACTTCGTGGTCGGGCGCGGCGACCGGGTGGTCGTCATCGGTCGCAACGGCGCCGGGAAGAGCAGCCTGCTGCGCTGCCTCGCCGGGGTACAGCGACCGACCGATGGCGGCGTCGAGACCGGGCACAACGTCGTCCTCGGGTACTTCGCCCAGGAGCACGAGCAGCTGGACCCGTCCGTGCCCGCCATGGGGCACATCGACGACAGCGTGCTGCGGACGGTGTCGGAACGCCGGGCGCTTCTGGGCTCGTTCGGTCTGACGGGCGGCACCGCCGAGCAGCTGCCACCCTCGCTGTCCGGCGGCGAACGAGCCAAGCTCAGCCTGGCGATGCTGTCGGCCGGCCGCGCCAACCTCCTCGTGCTCGACGAGCCCACCAACAACCTCGACCCGGCGTCGGTGGAGGCCGTGGGCGGCATGCTGAGCGTGTGGCCGGGCACCGTCGTCGCCGTCAGCCACGACCGCCTGTTCGTCGACGCCCTACGCCCGACACACGCGCTGCACCTGCCGGAGGAGCGCTACGAGCTGTGGCGCGAGGAGTACCTGGACCACGTCGAGCTGCGATGAGGCGAGAGCCCACGCCGTACCCGAAGGAGGACACCGTGCCCGAAGTCTCCGATCTCGAGGCTGCCCAGGGTGAAGCCCGACGCCGCGTGGCTGCGATCGGCGGCTCCCAGCGGGCCCTGCCCACGCCGTGCAGCGAGTGGGACATTCGGGCCCTCGTCGTCCACATGATCGAGGGGAGCCGCATGGCGCTGCGCCTGCTTTGCGGCGCTACCGGAGCCGAGGCGAGGAGTGTCTTCGGCGCGTCCCACGGGCCGGACCTCGGCGCCGAGTTCGACGCCGCCTTCGCCGACGAGCTGGCCACGTTCGGCGAGCCGGGGGCGCTCGACCAGACGGTCCACCATCCCGCGGCCGGTGACATCCCGGCGACCGTGCTGCTCGAGTTCCGCACCCTCGACTACGTGCTCCACAGCTGGGACCTGGCCCGTGCCGCCGGCGGGGACGACGCGCTCCCCGAAGACCTCGTGGCGTCGGCCTGGGCGACGATGCAGCCCATGGCGGAGGCCATCGGCACCATCGGGCCGTTCGGCACCGGGCCCTGCGGCACGGTCGGTGAGGACGCGCCCCTCCAGCAGCGCCTCCTCGACCTGTCCGGGCGCCGGCCGTAGGCGGGTGGGCGCCATGGCGTCCTACGTCGCCATGTTGCGGGGGATCAACGTCGGCGGCCGTGCCACGGTGGCGATGGCGGATCTCCGTACCCTGTTCACCGACCTCGGGTACGGCGACGTACGCACGTACATCCAGAGCGGCAACGTCGTGTTCCGGACGCCGGGACGCGCCGCCGTACTGTCGACGGCCATCGAGGAGCGGATCGAGGGATCGCTCGGCTTGCCCATCAAGGTGGTGCTGCGCACCAACGCGCAGCTCGTGAAGGCTCTCGACCGCAACCCGCTGGCCGGTGGCGGCAGGGACAGGGCCAAGCTCCACATCAGCTTCCTGGCCGGCGCGCCGACGTCGGCGCGTGCCCGGGCGGTCGACCCCGGGGCGTACCTCCCCGACGAGTTCCGCATCGTCGGCCGGGAGGTGTACGTCCACTGCCCCGACGGGTACGGGCGGACCAAGCTCAACAACGGCTTCTTCGAACGTGCGCTCGACGTGGTGGCCACGACGCGCAACCTGCAGACGGTGGCCGAGCTG